>RZYK01000089.1 GCA_009930355.1 Campylobacterota bacterium
ATGATAAAGTTTTAAAAAATGAACTGCGAGATTTGATGTGGTGTTATGCAGGTATACTTCGTGATCAAGAGGGGTTAAAAAAAGCATGTAAAAGGGTAGAGGAGATGTTGAAATTACCGATTGGAAAACTTCTTAAATTACGATTGTTGGTTTCAAAAGAGATCATAACAAGTGCATTAAAACGCAAAGAGTCGTTGGGTGCGCATTATTTAACAGAAAGGAAATAATAGATGCGAATTATATGGCTTTTGTTGGTATTTATGAACACAATTTGGGCATCAAATGGTGAAGACTTAACAACGACATGGGTGGGAATTGTTTCATTAATTGTTTTTGTAGTGGGATATTATGCTGTTGCAACAGAAGAAAATTATCATATCAATAAAGCTAAACCGGCATTGTTTATGGGCACATTTATTTTTATTCTAATAGGTGTGTATAATTTTATCAACGATATTGATCCTTCATCATTGACGCAGAGCGTCGATCATTTGATATTTGAAATCGCAGAGATTTTCTTCTTTTTATTTGTCGCAATGACGTACATTGAGGTTTTAATTGAGAGGCAAGTTTTTGATAAATTGAAATATAACCTTGTGTCTAAAGGGTACAGTTACAAAAAGCTTTTTTGGCTTACAGGTGTTTTGGCTTTCTTTATTAGTCCTGTGGCAGATAACTTGACAACAGCGCTTATTTTATCCACGGTTTTAGTCACCATTGAAAAAGAGAATAAAAACTTTTTGGTTCCAGGGGCGATTAACATTGTGGTTGCTGCCAATGCAGGGGGTGCATGGAGCCCTTTCGGTGATATTACAACTTTAATGGCTTGGATGTCTGGGAAAGCACCTTTTATTGATTTCTTTTATCTGTTCCCTGCTTCTTTTTTAGGATGGGTTGCAACCGCATGGTTGTTATCGTTATCCGTTCCTGCAGAAAAACCTCATTTTGATATTTCAACGGAGCCTAAGGTCTCTATTTTAATGGGCGGAAAAGTGGTAATAGCCTTAGGTATTGTCACCATTATGTCAGCTGTTTTATGTCAGCAACTCTTTAAATTGCCTCCAATGTGGGGGATGCTTTTTGGTTTGTCGCTTTTAAAACTTTACAGTTATCGCTTAAAGAGAAAACGGGGTCAAGAGCTTAATACGTTTAAAATGATTGGTAAAATTGAGCATGATACGTTGCTTTTCTTTTTTGGCATTTTAGCAGCGGTGGGAGGGCTTCACTTTTTAGGCTACTTAGATTTAGCCGTGAAATTGTATGATAGCGCTGGTCCCACAGTTGTAAACATTGGTGTTGGATTTTTATCGGCTATTGTGGATAACGTGCCTGTAATGAGTGCGGTGTTAAAAGCCAATCCAAATATGGGAATGGATCAGTGGTTGCTCGTAACATTAACCGCAGGAATTGGAGGTAGTATGATCAGCTTTGGTTCCGCCGCAGGGGTTGGTGTCATGGGAAAACTTCGAGGTATTTATACCTTTGGTTCACATATGAGATATGCATGGACGGTTCTTGTGGGATATATACTCTCATTAGTCATTTGGTATCTACAATTTGAAATACTTGATTTATATTAACAGAAGGAAATAAATGAAAGAAGTACCTATTTTAGTTTTAGATTTTGGTTCACAATACACTCAGTTGATTGCACGTAAGCTTCGTGAAAGCGGTGTTTACTGTGAAATCGTCCCTTATAATGAAAAAATTGAAGATATTCAAAAACGAAATCCTAAAGGAATTATTTTAAGTGGTGGTCCCGCCTCGGTGTATGCAAAAGATTCGTATCATCCTGATGAAAAAGTCTATGAACTAGGTCTTCCAATGCTAGGTATTTGTTATGGGATGCAACTTTTAACGCAATATTTTGGTGGCAGTGTTATTCCTGCAACCCATCAAGAATATGGTAAGGCAGAACTTAAGTTTGAGAGTGATCATAAAATTTTTAAAGATACGACATGTGGTCAAATTGTTTGGATGAGCCATGGGGATAGAGTGGAAAAGCTACCTACAGGTTTTGAAAAAATTGGTTTTAGCGAAAATTCTCCATATGCTGCGATTGCCGATGAAAAACGCAATATGTATGCTTTTCAGTTTCATCCAGAAGTGTATCATTCAGAACAAGGTACAAAGCTTTTAAAGAATTTTGCAAAATACATTTGTGGCTGTGAGAGCACCTGGAATATGGGCTCCTTCGCAAAAGAGCAAATTGCAAAAATTCAAGCGCAAGTGGGTGATAAAAAAGTGTTGTGTGGCGTGAGTGGAGGTGTCGATAGCTCGGTTGTTGCAACGCTTTTAGCCGAAGCGATTGGTGATCAGTTGGTTTCTGTTTTTGTGGACAATGGTCTGCTTCGCGCCCATGAGCGCGAACAAGTGGAAGCGATGTTTAAAAGCCGTAATGTTCCATTGATTACGGTGGATGCCAGTGAAAAATTTTTAAGCCGTTTGGCAGGGGTGAGTGATCCTGAGAGAAAACGTAAAATTATTGGTGAAACATTTATTGAAGTGTTTGATGAAGAGGCAAAAAAACATAATGGCATTCAGTTTTTAGCGCAAGGAACACTCTATACCGATGTTATTGAATCGGTTTCGGTCAAAGGTCCTTCTAAAACCATTAAGTCACACCATAACGTGGGTGGTCTTCCTGATTGGATGAGCTTTGAGCTTATTGAGCCATTGCGTGAAATTTTTAAAGATGAGGTTAGAATCTTAGGAACAGAACTGGGTCTTCCAAAAGATATGCTCTCTCGTCATCCATTTCCAGGACCCGGTCTTGCGATTCGTATTATGGGTGAAGTAACCAAAGAAGATTTAGTGTTACTAAGAGCTGCGGATGTTATTATGCTTGAAGAGCTTAGAGCAACAGGGTATTATGAAAAAACATGGCAAGCTTTTACCGTGCTTCTTAATGTCAAAAGTGTCGGTGTAATGGGTGATAATCGTACGTATGATAACACGATTTGTGTGAGAATTGTGGATGCAACCGATGGCATGACCGCAACATTTGCACACATTCCTCACACGATTTTAGAAAATATTAGTCGACGTATTATTAATGAAGTAAGTGGCATTAATCGCGTAGTGTATGACATCTCTTCAAAGCCACCTGCCACAATCGAATGGGAATAAAATCTTCTCCTATCTACCTCTTTAGCGACCAGTCGCATGAAGGGGTGGAGCATTTGCCTCTGTTTGAAATCGTTTTTACCTCCTCATCCCCTAGGCTTGAAGAGGTTGATGCGATTATTTTTACCTCCAAAAATAGTGTCAAAGCACTTGAACGGTGTGGCGTATATTGGCAAGATAAAGCGTGTTATGCCATAGGCGAGGGAACAGCTACTGCCATACGTGCCTGTGGTGGCAATCTTCTGTTTACATGTAAACACTCCTATGGTGATTTCTTTGCACACGAACTGATTCCTTTATTGAAAGATAAACGTGTTTTTTTCCCACGTGCCAAAGAGGTTATTTCGCCTTTGTTTGAAATTTTACATACAGCAGGTGTCACTATTTTTCAAGAAATTATGTATGAAACACTCTGTAAACACTATGATCCTGTCTATGCACCTGCTAAAAATGCTATTCTTATCTTTACATCTCCCTCAACAGTCCATTGCTTTTTAAAGAATTTTTCATGGGATGAGAGTTATCGTACTATTGTGATTGGTACGAAAACAGCAGCGGTTTTACCTTTACATGTAAAACCCATCGTTGCCGAGGTGCAAACGATAGCGCATTGCATTGCATTGGCAAAAGCTCTTTAGAAGCTAAATTTATTTATAATTTAAGAACGCTAGTCATGTAAATGCCTGGGTGACGCGATAACCGTTTTCATGAGGGTCCAACAATTAGTATACGTGGAATTTCGTACATTTTTGGTGTGCCTGTGGTTTCGTTTGAACTTTGGTAAAAAGTGAGAGATTGCAGCCTAAAGAAAAGGTCAATTCCCAGAAGTTGGCTTATTAGGGCCGCTTCAATCTCGGAACGCCCACTTGGGTTTTACATGTAAAGATTTTTTGGGAGAGAACATTGATGAAAGTAATGGTTGTTGGAAATGGTGGTAGAGAGTATTCTATAGGCTTAGCTCTAAAAAAAGACCCAAATGTCAGCGAACTTTTTTTTGCGCCAGGAAATGGGGCTACACCACAACTAGGACACAATGTTACATGTAAAGATTATGAAGCATTAGCAGATTTTGCAAAAGAAAATAAGATTGACTTAACCGTTGTAGGACCAGAAACGGCTTTGGTTGAGGGTATTGTTGATATTTTTAAAGCCAAAGGTTTGGTGATTTTTGGTGCCTCAAAAGCAGCCGCACGTTTAGAGGGCTCAAAAATTTTTATGAAAAACTTTCTCTCACGCTATGCCATTCCAACTGCAAAATTTATTGAAACCAGTGATGCTCAAAAAGCCAATCAGTTTATCGACACGCTTGAACTTCCTATTGTGGTCAAAGCCGATGGCTTGTGTGCAGGAAAAGGTGTGATTATTGCAACAAGCAAAGAAGAAGCCAAAGAAGCAGTCGCAGATATGCTCAGTGGTAAAAGCTTTGGCGATGCAGGATTGGGTGTGGTTGTTGAAGAATTTTTGGATGGGTATGAACTTTCATTGTTTGTAGTTTGTGATGGAGAAGATTATAAAATTCTTCCTGCCGCTCAAGATCATAAACGTTTAAAAGACAATGATATAGGTCCTAATACTGGAGGCATGGGTGCGTATGCGCCAACGCCACTTATTGATGATGCACTGTACAAAAAAGTAGAAGAGCGTGTGGTAAAACCAACCCTTATAGGGATGCAAAAAGAGGGTGCTCCTTTTGAAGGCGTTTTGTTTATTGGCTTGATGATTGTGAAAAATGAACCGATTGTTTTAGAGTATAACGTTCGTTTTGGTGACCCTGAGTGTGAAATTTTAATGCCTTTGTTAAAAACCCCAGCCAGTGAGCTTTTTTACAAAGCTGCTACAGGCAACTTGAAAAATTTAAACATTGAGTTTTATGATAAATATGCTATTGCCGTTGTGATGGCAAGTGAAAATTATCCTTATAGCAACTCGAAACCTGCTGAAATTATTATTGACAAAAATGTCCTTGATGGTTTAGAACATACCCATATTTCATATGCAGGTGTGAGTTTAGAGGACGGTAAATTGTATGCTACTGGTGGACGAGTTCTTTTATGTGTTGGCGTAGGCGAGAGCATTCAAGAAGCCAGAGAAAGAGCTTATTTGCTTTGTGGACAAGTTCATTTTGCAGGTAAACAATTTAGAAGCGATATTGCATATCAGGCTCTTAAACATGACAAATGAAGAGCTCATTGAAAAGTTTGAACGTGAAAATATTACATTAGCCACACTTTCAAAGCGTGGTTTTGCGTATGCTATTGATGAGATTTTAATTTCAGTCTTATTTGCCTTTATTTATATTGATCATATTCCTGAAAATACAACGACAGAAGAGATGATAGGAATCATCAATGGACTTTTTGCTTATGTCGTCTTGTTAAAAGTTATTTATCAAACTTTTTTTGTATGGATGTATGGTGCGACACTGGGTCGTATTGCTATGAAAATTAGAGTTATTTCAACAGAAGATTTAGAAAAACCTTCGTTTTTTCTGTCTTTGAGTCGCGCATCGTTTAGAATTATTAGTGAGTCTATTTTTTATTTAGGTTTTGTATGGGCTGCACTAAATCCAAAAAGAGAGACATGGCATGATAGAGTTGCCAATACGCTGGTTGTTAATGCAAATTAAAGTATTTTTTTTAATGGTGCTTTCCCTAGGAAGCTTATGGGCAGTGGAACCTGCCCAAGATGTTGAAGTATTAGCACAAACGGTCACAAAAGAGGGCACGCTTGTGCATGCCGTTGGCAATGTTGTTTTATACAGTCCAAAATACTTAATCACTGCTGATGAAGCTTATTATGATTATGAGAGCGGTGATTTGGAGCTTTTTGGCAATATTACAACCTTAGAAGGGGTGAAGTATGCTTCAAGAAGTGGACATACGAAACTGAATCTAAATACTGATAAAGGTATCTCTGACCCTCTCTTCTTTTTTGATGAAGCGTCTAACGTTTGGATAAAGTGTGAAAATGCTATTTTAAATCCTGAAACATATGTGACTCAAAAAGCCATTGTTTCAAGTTGTAATACACAAGATCCAGATTGGAAAATTGCTTTTACAAGTGGAGAATTTAATAAAGAGAGCAAGTGGTTACATATTTATAATCCTGTTTTTTATGCCAATGATGTTCCTCTTCTTTATTTGCCTTATTTCGCTTTTTCAACGGATACAACACGTCGGACAGGTCTTTTACCCCCTGAGATAGGTGTGGGTGGATCTGAGGGTTTTTATTACATGCAACCTATTTATTTTGCACCTGCAGAAAACTGGGATTTAGAGTTGCGTCCACAAATACGAACAGAGCGAGGTGAAGGGATTCATGCAACCTACCGTTTTGTAGATTCTCCTTACTCCTCAGGTGAAATTACCACAGGTTATTTTAAAGAGCATAGCGATTACGCAAAAGAAGAAGAATTAAGTAACGATGCCCATTATGGTCTGCGTGTTGCGTACGATAGAAGTGCACTGCTTAGTACAAAATACAGTGGTATTGAAGATGGCTTATGGGTGGATATTAATTATCTCAATGATATCGACTACTATAACACAATAGATGCTGATTCAAGTGCCTCAACAAAACTAGTAACTTCTCGTATCAATTATTATGTCAAAAAAGATGAAGACTATTTTGGTATTTATGCAAAAAATTATATTGATACTTCTAAAAAGTCCAATGATGATACCCTTCAAGAGTTGCCAACACTCCATTATCACCATTTTTCAAATCCATTTTTGTTAGACAATCTTTTTTACTCGGTAGACTATAAGGCAAAAAATTATACACGCCAAGAGGGTATTACAGCATTTCAAAATGAAGTGCAAACCCCTGTAAGTCTTTATTTTTCACTATTGGAAGATTATTTACATGTAAATTTTTCTGAGAATATTTATATGACACAAGTTTCCTATGGCAATGATTCTAACGATGGAAGTTCTGGACAATATTTTAACAATTATCATACCATTTCTGCCTATACAGATCTTTCCAAAGGGTATGATGATTTTTTTCATACTATGCATATAGGTGTTGAACATACCGTTCCTAGTTATGACAAGAAAAATGGAACATGGAGTTATACTTACAAAAATAATGAATTGATCCCTCTAGAAATGGAAGAGAAGAATACAGCTTTAAAATTTAGACAGTTTTTTTATAATATGGATGGAGAGAAAAAATTTAGTCATGCGATTAAGCAAGCCTATTATTATGACAGAGATGATAAATATGGTGATTTAGAAAACGATATGAAATACTATCTAACAGATCGTTTTTATGTAGGAAATATTATTAATTATTCACATACTTTTTATAAACTTTCTCGTAATCAAGTCTCCTTGACGTATAAAGACACTATGAATACAAGCTCAGTTCGTTATACTTATGTGGATAAATCGTATGAATACAACAATGAAGAACAAGATTATAGTTATGTAACTTTTAGTGCTGAAACACGCTATTTTGAAAATATTGACCTCTTTGCAACAATCAATTATGACATAGAAGAAGATATTTTTAAATCATGGAGTGTGGGCATTAAGAAAATGAAAAAATGTTGGGATTATTCATTGGTGTATCGAGATGTTACTAACCCAAAACAAACGAGTTCAGGTGTAGATTCTACTAACAAAAAAGGTGTTATGCTCATGTTTACACTCTACCCGATG
>RZYK01000365.1 GCA_009930355.1 Campylobacterota bacterium
GATTTTGAAGCTGAGATCTATGTTCTTTCAAAAGAAGAAGGTGGTAGACATACTCCATTCTTTAATAACTATAGACCACAATTTTATGTACGTACAACAGACGTAACAGGTTCTATTTCATTGCCAGAAGGTACTGAGATGGTTATGCCTGGTGATAACGTAAAAATTAAAGTAGCACTTATTGCGCCTATCGCACTTGAAGAAGGTACTCGTTTTGCAATCCGTGAGGGTGGTAGAACAGTTGGCGCGGGTGTTGTTTCAGCTATTATTAAATAATTGTAACATGTAAGGGGTTCTCCCTTGCATGTAATTTAGTTAAGGAAATCTCCATGACCGTTAAAATCGGATTAAAGTGTTCAGAGTGTGGTGATATTAACTATACGACAACAAAAAACAGTAAAACAGTTACTGAAAAAGTTGAGCTTAGTAAATATTGTCCAAGACTTAAAAAACACACTGTTCATAAAGAAGTTAAATTAAAAAGTTAAGTCTCTTTCTGACTTAACTTAATTGTAGGGTAGTAGCTCTAACGGTAGAGCGTCGGTCTCCAAAACCGCAGGTTGGGGGTTCGAGTCCCTCCTACCCTGCCACTAGTCGAGGTAATATAATGGAAAAATTAAAAGCTTATTATCATCATTCTAAAGCTGAATTATCGAAGGTTATTTTTCCGATTAAAGAGCAGATTCGAAATGCTTTCATTTCTGTTTTTGTCGTTGTAACCGTGATTTCACTCTTTTTAGCATTGATTGATGCTATCATGTCTTTTTCTTTGTCTTCTTTGGTTTAAGGAGAGAAAATGGCACATAAATGGTATGCAATTCAAACTTATGCTGGTAGTGAGCAAGCTGTCAAAAAAGGAATCGTTACTCTTGTCAATGATCATGGTATCGCTGAAAAGTTAGAGCAAATTGTTGTTCCAACAGAAGATGTAATCGAAGTAAAGAATGGTAAGAAAAAGATTAGTGAAAGAAGTTTGTATCCTGGTTATGCATTTGCAAAACTAGATTTAGATACAGCGTTGTGGCATCTTATTCAATCATTACCAAAAGTTGGAAGATTTATTGGTGAGTCAAAAAAACCTACACCTTTGAGTGAAAAAGATATTGCTTTGATTTTGGAAAAAGCTGAGAAAAAAGGTGCTCCAAAACCAAAAATTTTCTTTGAAACAGGTGAGAGTGTTAGGATTACAGAAGGTCCTTTCGCAAACTTCACGGGTTCTGTTGAAGAGTATGATATGGTTCATGGCAAACTCACACTCAATGTTTCAATCTTTGGTAGAAGTACACCAGTCGAGATTCTTTATTCTCAAGTTGAAAAAATAGTTTAAGCGTAAAGGAAAAAAAATGGCAAAAAAGGTCATTGGCGAAATTAAATTGCAAATTGAAGCTGGAAAAGCAAATCCATCACCTCCAGTAGGTCCAGCACTTGGTCAGCGTGGTGTTAATATTATGGAGTTTTGTAAAGCATTTAATGAAAAAACAAAAGATTTGGCAGGTTTTAAGATTCCTGTTGTTATCACTGTTTATGCAGATAAAAGTTTTACATTTATTACAAAACAACCACCTGCAACTGATCTTATTAAAAAAGC
>RZYK01000366.1 GCA_009930355.1 Campylobacterota bacterium
AAGGTAAAAAAAGCCTCTTTAAATCGTTGCATTCACTTCCCTGTTTTTTTGCGATTATAGCGAAATTAGCTCATATTCCCATAAATCTCCCATAAGGGGTGCGTGCAAGTGTGGTTTTTTTAAAAGCAATTTCACCACTTCTGTGCTCTGAATAGCTGCGGCAAAACAGACCGTGAAGGAGGGATTTCCTGATTTTTTTTCAGCACCATCTCCTTTTTCTTTATAGAGGTGTTCTAGTGTGGTACAACTTGCAAATTGACTGTAATATCCAGCAATGGCGCCATGGACAAAGGCTTTGTTTTTTTGTTGACATAGTGTTGCAAGGGTGCATTTTAGCTCAGGATTGTCTAGGGCGTCAACAATGACATCCACAGAATCGAGTAAAAAGGCATCTGTTTTTGGCTCAAAAAAATGTGGAATACTCTTTACATGTAAAGCTGGATTAATGGCTTCAAGACTCTCTTTTAAGACTTCTGCTTTGAAATGTCCTAGTGTTTTTGGGGTAGAAAAATTTTGGCGATTGAGATTATGCTCTTCAAAAACATCCCCATCACATACCATGAGATTTCCCACGCCAATACGTGCAAGCATTTCGCCCACAAATCCTCCAAGCCCTCCGCATCCTATAATTAACACACTCGATTGAAATAGAGCGTATTGCTCTTGTGTGGAGAGTGTGTTTTGGTTTCGTTTATAACGAAGGGGTAGAATGCCTGCTTTAAGCGCTTCTTCTTCAACATCTTTAAAGTTACATGTAAAGATTTTCATAGCATCAAATGTTGTTTTTAGTGAAAGAAAACCATCATCTAAATGATTGCGTAAAAACTCTAAACGTTCCACAATAATTCCTTTAAAGGTATAATATACGTGAAAATCCATGTTATAAGGGAGGAAAACAATGTACATTATACTCAATGCTTTTTCATTTTTGCGCGAAAAGTTGAAAGAAAAAGGGATTCCTTATTTGGATGCGCAATGGCTGATAAACGATAAAACACGTATTTGTGACTTGATTGATTCTTTAGGTCTTGAACAAAGTGATGTTGAAGCAGTATTTTTAAATCATACCGTTCGTTCTAAAGAGACACTTCTTAAAGAAGGCGATAGGGTTGCTCTTTTGCCCCCAGGAACGCCTGGTTCGTACCGATTGCTCTCAGGGCTCAAAGAGCATTAACCCCCACCTACCTTTGGAAAGAGAGCAATGGAATCGCCCTCTTGTAACGGGTATGATGCTTCAACATGTTTCCCATTCACCATCAACACACCCAAAGGCGATACCTCTTCAAGATGCAATGCATCAATGATGATCTGAGGCGTTGTTTCTTCTGGGTACTCTTTGTATTCTGTTTTAAAGCGACCTTCTCGGTACTGAGCAAAGAGTTTAACTAAAATACGCATCAAAAATTCCAGAATTCATCAATCTCTTCACCGCTAAAGTCCCAAACGACATTGTGAGGAGGCAGTGTTTCGTACTTCATAAATTCAGGCAATCTATCATCCGCTTTGCCCAGTCCTGCTTTGATGTTAAATTCATGTTCACGTTTCAGAATGGTTTTACCTAAGTTCACTACATCATCAATACT
>RZYK01000367.1 GCA_009930355.1 Campylobacterota bacterium
TCTTTATGCTTTGTAATATGATTATACTCACCATGCACAGGAAGAAAGAATTTTGGTTTAGTCAATCGTAAAATGAGCTTTTGTTCTTCTTGTGCAGCATGACCGCTCACGTGAATCTCACTAAAATCCTGATACGCTACATTTGCACCGCTTTTGAGTAAAAAATTAAGCACTTTAGAGACACTGCCCTCATTACCAGGAATTGCTTTTGCTGAGATAATAATCTGATCGGTTGGTTTGATTTTAACATGGCGATGCTCATCCGTTGCCATACGATACAAAGCACTCATCGTCTCACCCTGACTTCCGGTGGTAACAATCAACACATCTTTATCGTTGTATTTGTTCACTTCATGTGGATCAATAAAAATACTTTTATCGAGTTGAATATACCCTAAATCTATTGCTGTAAAGAGATTACGCTCCATAGAACGCCCAATCACACACACTCTTCTTCCATACTTTAAACCATAATCTATCGCCTGATAGACTCTGTGGATGTTTGAAGAGAATGTGGACATAATCACGCGCCCTTTGGCTTTTGAAAAAATAGAATCAAATGTTTTACCAACCGTACTCTCTGAACGTGTAATTCCCTCTTTATAGGAGTTTGTACTATCGCTCATTAAACATAAAACGCCTTTTTCACCGTAATCTGAAAAACGATTTAAATCCGTCACATACCCATCAATAGGCGTATGGTCTATCTTGAAATCGCCCGTATGCATAATCGTTCCAGCTTCTGTCGTAATCGCTAAAGCCGAGGCATCAATAATTGAGTGCGTAATATGAATCCACTCAATTTCAAACTCTCCAATTTTATAAACTTTTCGCTTTTCAACAGGTCTAAAATACTTTTTATGACCTTTAAGCCCATGTTCATCAAATTTATTGGAAATCATGCCTAAAGGTAGAGGCGTTGCATACAAAGGGAATTGCATCTCTTTAAACAAATAAGGAATCGCCCCAATATGGTCTTCATGGGCGTGAGAAATAATAATTCCAGCAATTTTTTTCTTAATTTGTCGCAAATAGCTAAAGTCAGGCACTAAGATATCAACACCGTGCATATCTTCACTTGGAAAACTCATACCTACATCAAGAATAATGGCAGAATTTTCTGTTTCAAAAACACAAATATTTCCACCAATTTCACCGAGACCGCCTAAAGGTGTAATTTTGATTTTTCCTTTAGAATTTTGCTCAACAATAGGAGCTTTATTGAGACGTTCTTTGTGCATTTTTTGATTGGCTTCAATGGCTTTTTTCATATCCCGTTGCCAAACTTCATTCCCCTCAATAGAAGCCGTTGGCGCTTTATTATTATTTTTTCTTCTACGATTATTACGTTTTTTGGGGGCATGTTCACCCACTACTTCAGGGGTATTATTTTGAGTGTTTTGGCTCACTTCTTTGTTTGTGTTAGCCTGTGATGGATGTTGTGGTTTTAAATGCTTTGGTGCATTCTCTTTCGTTTGTATTTCGTTACTGTTTTGTTGTTGCGTTACTTCGTTTTCTTGCATCATTCAACCTTAATGTTTTAAATAGTAGATGATGAGACAAGACGCCAATTTCGTGA
>RZYK01000090.1 GCA_009930355.1 Campylobacterota bacterium
ATGAAGGGATGGTTGTTAAGGTTTCACGCGATTATATTTCAAAGAAAATCGATGAGTAGTGGTAAATTGAATTACCGTTTAGTTATCTTTTTTATCGCAGTTATTTTTGGGGTAGGCATGTCAATGCCTACTTTTTTACAGAGTGAAAAAGGTGCTAAAGTCTCTTTAGGTCTTGATCTTCAAGGTGGTCTTCATATGCTTTTGGGTGTTAAAACCGAAGAAGCTATTCAATCAAAAATTAAATCCATTGCCTCTAGTATCAAATTTTTTGCCCAAAGAGGTGATATTATTATTGATGACCTTCGAATTGCTGAAGAAAAAATCACACTCACCCTTTTGGATAAAGATGAAGAGAAAAAACTTGATGCGATGCTTAAAGAGATTAGCGGTTTACTTATCAACAAAGAAGCACTCTTTTATACACTGACACTGGATGAAAAAGAAAAAGTTTTAATTAAAGAGTATGCGATTTCTCAAGCGGTTGAGACGATTCGTAACCGTTTGGACCAATTTGGGTTAGCAGAACCCAATGTGGCAAAACAAGGCGAAGATAAAATCTTAGTAGAACTTCCTGGTATTAAAACAGCAGAAGATGAGCAAAGAGCACGTGAATTGATTGCAAAAGCGGCTCATTTACAACTTATGGCTGTGGATGAGAAAAAACAAGATCGTGCAAACAATATGAGTCCAAATGAGGCAGCACAATACGGTGATGTGATTTTGAATGATGCAAAAAGTGATACGATTCGTTATATTTTAAAAGAAATCCCTGTTCTTGACGGTAGTATGCTAAGTGATGCAAAAGTTGGTTTTAGCGATATGCAACAACCTGTGATTAATTTTACTCTTAACTCTGAGGGCGCAAAGATTTTTGGTGATTTTACAGCCAATAATATTGGCAATCGTCTAGCCATTGTTTTAGATAATAAAGTCTATTCTGCGCCTAATATTCGTGAGCGTATTGGTGGAGGCAGCGGACAAATTAGTGGTGGCTTTAGCGTGAAAGAGGCACATGATGTTGCTATTGCTTTGCGTAGTGGTGCATTATTGGCGCCTGTCACGCTTTTGGAAAAACGAAGTGTAGGTCCTTCTTTGGGAGCGGATAGTATTCAAGCAAGTTTAATTGCACTCATTTCTGGTTTTTCATTGGTAGTTGCATTTATGATGTTTTATTATCGTTTGGCAGGTTTTATTGCAAATATTGCTTTAATTGTGAATCTTTTTTTAGTGCTTGCCGTCATGGCGATTTTTGGAGCAACGCTCACTCTTCCTGGTATGGCAGGTATTGTTTTAACCATTGGTATGGCAGTTGATGCCAATGTAATTATTAATGAGCGGATTCGAGAGTTGTTGCGAGAAGGTCTTGCGGTGAGACAAGCTGTCGAAAAAGGGTATGCGAATGCTATGAGTGCTATTGTTGATAGTAATTTAACCACTTTAATTACTTCTATTATTCTTTATGTATACGGAACAGGTCCTGTTAAAGGATTTGCCGTGAGTATGAGTATTGGTATTATGGTTTCAATGTTAACAGCCATTTTAGGAACGCATGGAATTTATGAATTTTTGATGCCACGCATCGAGAAAAGTCGCAATGTAACCTTATGGTTTGGCATTAAAGGGAGTAAGTAATGGAATTTTTTGCAAAAGGTAAAATTTATGATTTTATGGGCAAAAGTATTTTTTTGCTTACGATCTCGGCACTGTTGGTTATTGCTTCCTGGGGACTTCTTGCAATGAAAGGTCTTACCTATGGCATTGATTTTTCAGGTGGAACATTGGTTCAAGTTAAATATGAACAGCATGCGCCTATTGCTCAAATTAGAGAACAAATTACACAAGATAAGCTCTTCGCCAACGCTTTAATTACTGAATTTGGGACGCCAGAAGAGGTGGTGATTCGTTTTGCTTCGACCACAGATAATGTAGGACAAGATGTCGGTGATCGTATTCGTGAACTCCTTCAAGGTACAGGAAAATTTGATATTCGTAAAGTTGATATTGTTGGACCTAAAGTAGGAAGTGAATTGCGTGAAAAAGGGATGATGGCAGCAGGTCTTGGAATTTTAGGTATTTTACTTTACATTGCTTTTCGCTTTGAATGGCGTTTTTCCATTGCTGCTATTGTTGCATTAATTCACGATGTTTCTATAACAATGGGTGCTATTGTTCTTTTTGATATTGAAATGAGTTTGGATGTTTTAGCCGCTATTCTTTCTTTGATGGGTTATTCAATTAATGACACGATTATTGTTTTTGATCGTATTCGAGAAGAGTTGACAAAAAGTAAAAAAGATAATTTATTAGAAATTATTAATTATTCTGTATCGAAAACAATTTCTCGAACAACGCTTACGTCATTCACAACCTTTTTAGTGGTTGCAACGCTCTTCTTTTTTGGTGGAGAGATTATTCATGGATTTAGTTTTACACTCTTAATTGGCATTATCGTAGGAACATACAGCTCTATTTTTATTGCTGCTACCTTACTTAAATGGTTTGGTTTTGATGTGGAATCGTATAAAACCAAAGAAGCACTAAAAGAAAAAAATAAAATAGAAAAAGCAAAAATGCGTGCAATGTATGAAAAGGGCACGGTTTAATTTGATGGAGAGAAAATGCAATACAATCCTTTAGAAATTGAAAGCAAATGGCAAAAAAAATGGGAGGATACCCAAGCTTTTGAGCCCTCAAGTGATTTTACTCAAGCTAAAAAATATATTTTAAGTATGTTCCCATATCCCAGTGGGCGTATTCATATGGGACATGTTCGTAACTATACCATTGGGGATGCGATTGCTAGACATCATCGTAAAAATGGCTTTAATGTGCTTCATCCTATTGGGTGGGATAGTTTTGGTATGCCTGCTGAAAATGCTGCGATTAAGCATGGGGTGCATCCTAAAAAATGGACGTATGAAAATATTGATTACATGCGAAAAGAGCTTGCTTCGTTGGGGCTTTCTTTTTCTAAGAAAAGAGAGTTTGCCGCCAGTGATGTGCTTTATACCAAACATGAACAACGTATTTTTATTGAAATGTTTAATAAAGGCTTGGTGTACCAAAAAAGCGCAACCCTTAACTGGTGTAATACGTGTCAAACCGTTCTTGCGAATGAACAAGTCGAAGAAGGGTGTTGTTGGCGATGTGATAATCCTGTTGAACAGCGCCTTTTACCTGGTTACTACCTCAAAATTACACAGTATGCACAAGAACTATTAGATGATTGTGAAAAGCTTAGAGCAGGCTGGCCAAATCAAGTCCTTACGATGCAAGAGAATTGGATTGGACGCAGTGAAGGGCTAGAGTTTTCGTTTCAACTCAGTGCTGAATCCAAAGCAAAACTTGGCAATCAATTTGAAAGTTATAAAGTTTTTACTACACGTCCAGATACCATTTATGGTGTGAGTTATTCTGCTTTAGCGCCTGAACATGCCATTGTTAAGTATTTAATCGAGCATAAACTTTTAAGTGAAGAAAAAATTGCGCAGATAAAAGCGATGCAACGTGTGGGAGCAAGGGAGCGTGCGCAAGCACCTAAAGAGGGTGTGAGTTTGGAAATTGAGGTGATTCATCCTTTAACAGGTAAAAACGTACCTGTATGGGTGGCAAATTTTGTCTTAATCGAATACGGTGGAGGTGCTGTTATGGCGGTACCTGCACACGATGAGAGAGATTTTGAGTTTGCAAGTAAATACGCTTTACCTATTATTCAAAGCATTGAGAGTAGCACGCCTTTTGATGGGACATGTGCAACGACTGAATACGGTAAACTTGTTAACTCTGCCAACTTTAGTGGTCTTACCTCTAAAGAGGCTCAAAAAGCCATTATTGCTCATTTTGAAGCGCAAAAAATGGGTACAAAAGTGATTAATTATAAACTTCGTGATTGGGGAATTAGCCGTCAGCGTTATTGGGGTGCACCTATTCCTATGATACATTGTTCAAAATGCGGACTTGTGCCTGAAAAATTTGAAAATCTTCCTGTAGCTTTACCTGATGATGTTGAAATTTCAGGGGAGGGAAACCCTTTAGATAAACATCCAACATGGAAATATACCACGTGTCCGTGTTGTGGCGAAAATGCCATTCGTGAAACCGATACGATGGATACTTTTTTTCAATCCAGCTGGTATTTTTTACGCTATACCACCGATCCATCATTATGGAATGACGTACCGTTTGACAAAGAGAGTGCTAATTATTGGATGAATGTGGATCAATACATTGGTGGTATTGAACATGCGATTTTACATCTTTTGTATGCACGTTTTTTCACCAAAGTGCTTCGTGATTTAGGCTATGTTAACACCGATGAGCCTTTTGCCAATCTTTTAACACAAGGCATGGTCTTAAAAGATGGCTCGAAAATGAGTAAAAGTAAGGGCAATACGGTTGATCCTGATGCGATTATTAAAACCTATGGGGCGGATACAGCACGTCTGTTTATTTTATTTGCAGCACCTCCTCAAAAAGAGTTAGAATGGAATGACAGTGCGGTTGAAGGAGCATTTCGTTTCTTAAAACGCTTTGCGCAAAAAGCTGAAAATGCCTTTACATGTAAAGAAATTCCTAACATTAACCATGCAACACTTTCTAAAGAGTCAAAATATGCTCGTAAAAAAGTGTATGAGGCCTTGAAAAAATCGAATGAAATTTTTGAGGGTGGATATACTTTTAATACACTGATTGCTGCGTGTATGGAAGCACTCAATGCTCTAAGCGATCAAAACGATGCGAATGTGTGGAGTGAGGGGTATTTTATTCTTCTTAATCTTTTAGAACCCATTGTACCCCATGTGTGCTGGGAGATGAGTGAGGCACTGTTTGGGTGTGCTAATCTGAAGCCTCTTACCATCAAAGAAGAAGTTTTTGTAGAAGAGAGTATGATACTTGCTGTAACAGTCAATGGTAAAAAACGCACAGAAATTGAGGTAGAAACGTCTATTTCAAAAGAAGATGCGCTCAGGCTGGGCAAAGAGAGTGCTGCAAAATGGTTAGAGGGCAGTGAACTTATTAAAGAGATTTATGTCCCTAATAAATTGATTAACTTGGTGGTAAAGTAAGATGAAACAACTATTTCTTGGACTCTTGATAGCAGTGTTTATCAGTGGATGTGGGTATAAACCTTCGTCGTATTATGCTAAAAGGGCATTGGGAGAAAAAATTTATGCAGAAGTCAAAATCTCTAGACAAGATCCAAGAAACAGTGTATTAATTAAAGATGCTGTCAATGAGGCTGTTGTAAATCGTTTTAGTGCAAAATTAGTGAGCAAAGAAGAGGCGGATAGTATTTTACATGTAAAGATAGGTTCTATCTCTTTTTCACCGATTGTGTATGATATATACGGTTATGTGATTGCTTATAAAACAACGGTTGTGTTGGCTATCGAGTATGAAGGTGCGAATAGAAAAGTTGAAAAATTAACCGTTTCAGGAGAGTATGACTTTTCTATTGAGTCTAATAGTGTTATTTCTGACTCTAATCGTTTTGAAGCCATCCGTGAAGCTGCTGCTGATTCTTTAGATGAATTTATTTCTAAAATTGCTATTAAAGGATTACGTAATGGCAACAACAATCAATGAGATTATCAAGGAAGCCCTAGAGAGAGTTAAAGCTGAGCATCTTAATTTAACGCCTGATAATTATGCCACTGTTTTTTGTAAAGTGGCCAAACAAAAGGGTGTGATTGTCGAGGATTGCCAAAAAGTTGATAAATATACAAAAAAATTAGAGGCAAGTGTCCTTGCAGATATGAAGCGTTTTTCTATTGCTTCACTGGATGATTTGCTCTCATTTTTAGTGGCAAGGGTTAATCGTGTTAATGAAGGTGATGCCATTAAAATGATTAATGCTTTAAGTCTTTTAATCAAGCGTGTTTTACAAGCTATTACTTTACTGCATGATGCTAAAGCAAGTAGTCTCGCTCATGCCTCTTTAGAGCGTATTGATTTTCATCAGAACCTTCAATCTATTGAGCTTGTCAAAGAAAAATGGTTTGATTTTATTTCAAACTATAATGACAATTATCTTAAAAAATTAGATATGTATGGACATGTGAGCAAGGATGATCTTGAAAGCATGGTTAAAGATATTATTAAAATTTTAGAAAAAGATAACAGCAGTGAACTTTATAGGGCATTAGTTCCTTTGATTATTGCTTCCCTTGCTCCCTCTATTGCTTCAGGTATGAATGATGAATTAGCCAGTATCAGTTCAGAACTTCGCCAATCTCCTGATGCGCTTGGAACGCCTGCACTTCAAAAAGAGATTAGAGGGTTGATTGGAAAGAGAATCGAACTTGATAAAGCAGAAGTTCAAAAAAAAGTTTCTACACTTGATAAAATTTTAGATGAAATTAATAAAAAAATTGTCGAGTTGATTCAAAGTAGCAGTTATAGTCATGAGCAAGTTAAAGGTATTAAAGCAGATTTGCAACGCATTAATTTCTCTCAAGATAGCTTTGAAACGGTACATACAAAACTTTTACGTATTGCTTCTTCTTTAGAAAATGAGACAAAAACATTACATGACAAGATGCTCAATAATCAAGAAACGATTACAAAATTGCAAAATCGTGTGAATAAATTAGAATCAGCATTGGTAGCTGCTAAGCAGGAAGTAAAAGTAGATTTTTTAACGCATGTGGCAACAAAACGTGCTTTAAGTACAGAGCTTGGACGTGTGGATGATGCCTTTATGCGGTATAAAATTGACTATACACTCTGTTTTATTGATATTGACCATTTTAAAATGGTTAACGATACCTATGGACATGAAGCAGGCGATGTGATTCTCTCCACGGTTGGAAAAATTTTACGCAAATACATTCGTCAGGTTGATTTTGTAGGACGTTTTGGCGGGGAAGAATTTTTAGTGATTTTGCCGAGTACGGATTTAGCGCAGGGAATTCACTTTGCTGATAAAATTCGCTCTATTGTAGAGCAGTTTAAATTTCTCTATAAAAATGAACGTATCAATGTGACAGTGAGTTGTGGTGTTTCTCAGCGCTCTTTATGCAAGAATAAAGAAGAGACGTTAAGTACGGCAGATGCTCTTTTATATAAAGCAAAAGAGACTGGACGAAATAAAGTGATGCCTGTACTTTGATAGTGTTAGAACATTTTTTAGAACAAAAACCACTTTATTATGATGTGATTGATTATGAACGTATACCCAAAGCGTATGAAAAGATACGTCATCGTTTTAAAATTCCTAAAATTATTCATATCGTTGGCACAAATGGGAAAGGGACTACAGGGCGTTTTCTAGCACATATGCTACATGCTAATGGTTTACATGTAGGGCATTATACCTCTCCACACATCTTAAAATTTAATGAACGTATTTGGTTAGATGGCGCAGATGTGAGTGATGCAATTCTTGCAAAAGCCCATGAAGCATTATTGTCGTGGCTAGATTCTGATGTTGCCGATTCTCTTTCTTATTTTGAATATACAACACTTCTTGCCATGGTCATTTTTTCTAAGCATTGTGAATATGTAGTTTTAGAAGCAGGGCTGGGGGGAGAACATGATGCGACAAATATTTTTCCTAAAATTCTCTCTATTGTGACACCTATTGGCATTGATCATCAAGCATTTTTAGGTGAGAGTATTGAAGCGATTGCTCAAACAAAGATAAACAGTGTTTGCACAGATGTGGTTTTAGCCAAACAATATGC
>RZYK01000368.1 GCA_009930355.1 Campylobacterota bacterium
CCTCTCTTTGAATCCCCATAATAATGCCATTTTGTGACTCACCCGATCGCAAAACCTTCATAAAAGGAAGCTCTTCTGGTAAAAAAGAAGAACCATCCTCATGAAGGGCTTTCCATGGAAGCTCACTATTAAGTGTTCCAATCAGCGTCTTATTAAAAGAAGGTAATATCTTTTTTGCAGTATCGTTGCACTCTGTTATGACCCCTTCACGATTAATCACCATAACGCCTTTTTGCATCATTTTAAAAAGAAGACGCACCCATGCTTCAGATTCAGAAAGCTGTTTTGTTTTTTCTTCCACAATCTCATACGCACGGCTACGTGTACGTTGCAAAGCATACACCCATCCACTCAATAGTATGGAAAAAAGTATGCCAATAAAGACTTGAATATGAGGGAAATAATGATTTAATTGATTATGCAATACGCTATTGGCTTTAAAATAGAGTGTCCAATGAGTATCATATGACGTAAATACAACGGAACGCTCTAATCGAGGCTTGGTTAATTGTGAATTGGAATTATATAACAGTGTCTCCTCGCTTAAAGATTCACAATCATACACTTCAAAACTCACTAACCCATCATTCGCTTTTAAAATATTTTCAAAAAAGGTATTGACTTTTATGGCGCTGTAAACAACCCCTTTTGCAGCAGCTAAACGCTCTGCCTCATTTTGAAGTGAATGATGACGATAATAAAAAGGCATGTAAATAATAAACCCTTTTTTTTCGGAAGCTTGCGCTTGTTTCACAAATTCAATTTTTGGCGTAATGGTTACAGAGCCTTTTTTTAAAGCCTTTTCGATGTTTTGCCTGCGCATCGCTTCAGAACCCATGTCATACCCTAAAATCTGTACAGTTTGTTCTGTAAAAGGCTCAATATACGTAATGGGAAAGAGTGTTGAATGAGAAGAA
Organism: Campylobacterota bacterium; assembly: GCA_009930355.1. Lineage (GTDB taxonomy): Bacteria > Campylobacterota > Campylobacteria > Campylobacterales > Sulfurospirillaceae > Sulfurospirillum. The sequence goes on from RZYK01000368.1 coordinate 918, forward strand.
AATGAGGGAAAAATCTTATACTGTGCCATAGCACTATCTTCTGCCATCTTTTTTTCATAGGCTTCTCTCTTCGAAGCTTCCACCAAAGGCACATACCCTAAAGCATAAAGGCTTGGAAAATTAATGGCTAAGTCATGCATCTTTGCAAAGGTCTGCCACTCATTGCGGGTAATAGTTTCTGAAGCAAAAATAAACGCAGCACTGCTGTTTAAAAGTTGTACATGGGAGTCGAGTTCTTTTTGAATTAAAGCGGTTATCTCTTTAGAGGCAGCATCAAACCGTATCTCTTCAACATTTTCAATCCATTGATAACTCTTCCATGCCATCAACATGGAAAAAAGCACACCCACAAATAAGACCACTAAAGGTAAAAATGAAAAAGTATACAAACGCCTTAATACGTGCACCATCGCTCCTCAAAAGTCTATTAAGCGATTGTAGCACAAAAGAAGAAAAATAACGCAGCAAAGAGGTGTAAGGAGCGTTAGAAGCTCCTTACATGTAAAGTTATTTAACCTGAATTTTTTTCACTTCACTTTTTTCAATTTTAAGTTTAGGCAGCACAACTTCTAGCACGCCATTTTCACTGCTGGCTTCAATGTTTTCCACATCCACATTTTCAGGCAGAGCAAACGAGCGTTGGAATTTTCCATAACTG
>RZYK01000091.1 GCA_009930355.1 Campylobacterota bacterium
TGAAAATCGCGGGCGAATGGTTGCAAGACTCGCTTCTAAAAGATCCAGTGCCAATCCTTGCACTAACCCTTTTTCACGAAAATTAAACGGGGGATTTGGTTCTGTATATACAGCAGGATTTGCCCATGAAAAGCTAGCTATTCCAACCCAAAAAAATAAAACGATAAAGACTTTTAAAGGCATCTAATATCCTTGCACATTTTTATTAGAGTTCTTTCAGAACTCTTGACACGCCTTTAAAACAAAGCTCTAAAGGCTACGTTCACACTGGGTTTTCTTTGGCCAAAAGCCCACGCACCCTTGGTGCTTTTTCTTTTTACGAAATAAGTTTTGCAAGAAGCCTACTTGCTAAAGGCTTCTATAATAAAACTTAAAAATAAAGATTAAATGAATTGCTCAAACTATAGCACATCCATACTTATGTCAAACTCAAAACGAAATATACTAAAGAGAAACGCTTAAATGCTCTGTTTTTTGCTTGTGAAATGCAAATAGATAAAATTACTCATCGCTCCACTACTAAGCATCATTGCCATCACCACAATTTGATACCGCACCGCAATGAGTGGGTCTATGCCTGAGAGAATCTGCCCTGTCATCATCCCAGGTAAAGAGACAAAACCAACCGCTAAGAAGGTATTAATCTGTGGCATCATCGAAGCTTTCAGTGCAATAGAACGTGCTTTTTCCATTGCATGATGCTCCCTCTCTTTTTCATAACGCTCCGCACACAAAGAGATGGCATTCATCGCATTGGCATAAATCATCCCCGCCAAAGGAATCACAAAGCGTGCTTCCAAGGGATTTTCAAGTTCAAGAACAAAATACAGCACCCATGCCAAATTCAAACTTCCTGCAATGCCAATCGAGACAAAAATCAAGGCATAGGTTTTCCAATCTTTATGACGAATATTACGCCTGACAATCAGCGATGCACTGACAACCATCACCACCACTAAAGCAAACAAATAAAGCGTAGATTCTGTGCTAAATAACGAAACCAACACATAGCCTATGGCAATGAGTTGCAGACTCATGCGCAGGGTTGCAAACAGAATTTCACCCTTCTTCCCTACCCATACAAAATAAAGAAGTGCCACACATCCAAGTGGTACGAGCATATAGAGTAAATTTAAAAGAGGAATGTTACTCAAAGCAACCAATCCTCTCTTCTCACACTCTCATCAATCTCCCTGCCCATACGTTGATGCAACGCCCAATAATAGTTCACAAACGAGGCAACCGTCACATCGTTGGGGAGATACACACCCTCTTTTTTACATGTAAAGCGCTCTAAAAAGAGTTTGGCATCTTTTTTAGAAAGATAATGCTCCGCCAAAGCGCTGTACGTTTGAAGGTACCATGCTTTCAGTGCCTCATATGCTTCTAGGTGAATGTCAAGTTGCTTCCCATCAAAACGCAACACACCACTTTCAAAAAGCCCACTCAGATGGATTAAGCCTTCGCAATAATAAGGCTCCACCTCGCCCGTTTTCATCCACCCAATTAAGCCCACGGCACGCTTGATGGTATCTCGTAGCAGTGCCTCTTTTAAGCTTTCATCTTCGTCCATAAAAAAGGCAACCAAGCCACCCGTGGTCGCTTTAAATTCCTCGATGTTTTTAAAGACTCCGCTTTGATTCATCACACTCTCCGTGTCGCCATCCATCCATAAAATATGCCCAAACTCATGCCCAATGGTACTCACCTCATAGACCTGATGCCATAAAGAGGGTTGGTGAAACACCACTTCTCGCTCAGCGTCCATAAAGGCTTTGCCAAACACTTCCTGATGAATCTTTAAAAACGGTTTGGCACGCAAGGAGTCTAAAATGTTATCGGCAAAGGCAAAAATTTTCTTGCCACACTCTTTGGTGACCGTTTCATCATTGGGGACGACTTGAGCGGAAAAAAGCCCGTTAAATTCAGCCGCATAAAAGAGTGCGGGACGCCCGATGTAGAGCTGAACACGCTTAAGATTTAAGAGCACATTCTCTTTTACATGTAACGATGCATGGGCAGACTTTTCAAACACTCGCTCAAACATCTTTTCAATGCGCTCCAAAGTTTGCTCGGCACTTTTCATCATCGGATTGGTGAGTCTGACATCCCACTCTAACGCCACCGCTTTTTTGTAGTGGTCTTCGTAGTATTCCAAAGGATGTCCCACTTGAATGGGCGAGGTAATCGCCATCCACGTTCTATCGACCTGCGCCCATTTGCCAATGAGTTTGGCTCTATCCTCTTCCACAAACGCCTCTTTAATCGCATTAAAGTAGGTAATGTACGCCTCTTTTTGCCCAAAATGTTCATCTTCTAAATGGCTCAAATCCGCTATCAACGCTTCTAGCGCACGCTTTACATGTAAGACGTGTTCGGGAAACGCTAAAGCGTACGCTTTGGCTTCGTAGCCTCCTTGCACCTTCTCCAAAACCGAGTAAGAGCGATCGCCTATTTTGCCTGAGGGTTCGACATCCAAAAGTCCTTTTTCCTGCAACATCGCCATGATTTTAGCTTCATCATGGTCATACTCTAACTCTAACAGTGGGTTAATGGTATTGATGATGTGCTCCGTCCACGCACTCTGCCAAGAACTAAGCGCCACACCTACTTCATGCACACCTTTAAGTAAACGACGGTAAAAAGGAGAGAGGAGTTGTTCTGCTTCTATCTGCGATAACAAACGCTCATGCTCTTTGAGGTAAAAATCACTCACCCAAAGGTAGGCTTTCTCTTTTGCCTCCGTAATAAACAGCGCATCCTTCCCCTCTTTCTCTAAGGCTTGTACCATCTGCTCATCTCGTAAATTAATCAACCGTGTCAAAATCGCCACACGATTTTCTCGAATCAACGAGAGTTCAATCTCTCCTAAAAACGCATCAATCAAGGCTTCAACTGCTTTATCGTACGTTTGAGACTCCACAATGCTAAAGTACGCACCGAGTTCCTTTTGACGCTCTTCTAAAAGAGCATACACACGTTTCAAATCATTTTCAAATCTCTTTTTCATCATTCATTCCATATTTTTAGTATAATTAAACCCTTATTTTATCTGATTTTATCTCATGAAGACGTTAAGGAAACAATGATGCAAAATTGCTGGGAAATAGAAACCAAAACCATTCAATGCGGATGGGAACCTAAAAACGGCGAACCTCGTGTTTTACCCATCTACCAAAGCACCACGTACAAATACGACAACGTCAATGAAGTTGCGATGCTTTTTGATTTGGAAGCTTCTGGGCATATGTACTCACGCATTTCCAATCCAACGTGTGAAGCACTGGAAACTAAAATTGCCGCACTTGAAGGTGGCGTGGGAGCCTTAGTAACCTCTTCAGGACAAAATGCCTCCACCATTGCCATTGCCAATATCTGCTCTAGCGGAGACCATTTTATAGCCATTGGCGCCATTTATGGTGGAACCGTCTCTTTGTTTACCAATACGCTCAAAAAAATGGGCATTGAGGTGAGTTTAGTCGATGCAAGTCTCTCCAAAGAAGAGCTTAAGCGCTATTTTAAACCCAACACCAAAGCGCTTTTTGGCGAAACCATTGCCAATCCCAAATTGGATGTTCTTGATTTTGAAAAATTTGGCGCATTGGCTCGTGAAATGGGTGTTCCTTTTATTGTCGATAACACCTTTGCAACACCTTATTTATGCCGTCCTTTAGAACACGGTGCCAACATTGTCATTCACTCTGCTACCAAATACCTTGATGGGCATGCCATTAGCGTAGGAGGGGTGATTGTGGATGGAGGGAATTTTGATTGGAGCAATGGCAAGTTTCCTGAATTTACAGAACCTGATAAAAGCTACCATGGCATTGTCTACACGGAGAAATTTGGCAATATGGCATACATTATTAAAGCCAGAGTGCAGTGGATTCGTGACATCGGCTCCTACCTCACACCCATGAATGCGTTTTTGACCAATGTGGGCATGGAGACTTTACATGTAAGAATGGACAGACACTGTGAAAACGCCTATAATTTAGCGAATTTTCTCTCTTCCCATCCCAATGTCGCATGGGTGAATTACCCTGCCATTAGCACGCACAAAGACTACAATTTAATGCTCAAATACCTCAAAGGCGCAAGCGGTGTTCTTAGTTTTGGGGTTAAAGGAGGTCGTGCAGAGGGCGAAAAAGTGATGAACGCACTCAAACTGGCTGCGATTGTGGTACACGTTGCAGACGTACGCACAGGTGTGTTGCATCCTGCGAGTATGACCCATCGACAACTCAGCGAAGAGGAACAACGTCAAGCGGGTGTGACACCGGATTTAATTCGAGTCAGTGTGGGAATTGAAAACATTAATGATATTATTGCTGATTTTGATCAAGCATTAAATACCCTTTAAAAAGACAAAGCCATGAATACAAATCGTTACGAATCTATCAATATTTATCTCAACAAAGGTATCGTTGAGGCGTACATACACGAAGCTAAAGAAAAAGAAAGCCCCTTTTGTATTGCTAAATTTGGTTTTGAAGTTGATTTGGAAGATGGCTTTCGTTTTAAAAACATTATAAGCTTTATCGCCTCTGAAATGGGCTTTTTCCCTATTTTGCAAGATGCAAATGATGCCTTTTTAATTCTCTTGCCTTCTCTAAAATTGCACGATGCTAAAAGGAGACTTAAAAAGCTTGAACAGAGCGTTAAACTAGAATTTAAGCATGAAATAAAAGCCATCGGACTCACCCTTTTTGACGTACACGATAACTATAAGAGTTTACTTGCACGTGTGGAAAAATATTATGTCCTTTCACGCCTTTCTACCCGTAAAAAAATCTTTTTTGGCACGGTTGATTTTGATTTGTATGAAACCGTCGATGCTAATTTGTTACTTGGCACTATTTTTCGTAAAGAAAACAAAATAACCCTCAACAATTTATACAATGGAATTCCCATTAAAGAAGAGGCGGTTATTGCCAAATTTGAAGAAGGTATTGCTCAAATCAAAGTCAACTCTGCGAAAATTTGTTTTTACACGCAAGAGTCTTTTACGTTTATTCAGCACGATAAAATCCCTCACGTTCTCAAAGCGCATATTATTAAAGTTGATCCTATTAAATCTCTTATTGTCGTGAACCATTTACAACTTTTAGAGACAACAGCACTTGATCGTTGTGACATTCGAATTGCACCCAATAAAACCATCAATGCAACCCTATCGCATCAAAAAATTAAATGCTTCGATGGGCTTATTGGCACGCTTTCTGAAAGCTCACTGGTTTTACATGTAAAGATGCATGACATTGAAAAAATCCTTCAAAAAGGATGGATTGAAAAAGAGTTTGACATTAGCTTTCAACTCCCCACCAACAAAGGATTTTTAACCCCTATCAGTACGAAAGCAACGATTTTTAATATGATGAATGAATCCCTTGTACTCTCTTTGCAACCCAATGTTTTTATGAAATCTAAACTAAGAAACTACATTGCTTTACGGCAAAATACGCTTTTACTTGAGCTTAAACGAGAGTTAAAACATCTTATTTAGTAGATTTAAAGTGAACTTATACTACATTTTCTCCCTACAATAAGATAATTACATGATTATATGGACAAAGGAACTGTATGGAGCTTCAATCCATCAAAGATGTTAAAAATGTTGAGGGCTTTGGCATCAATGACCTCATGAAAATACTAGGTGCAGTAGTGTTTATTCTGCTCGTCATTTGGTATGTTTCTACTCTCTCAAATGATCTTCCTAATAAAAATATTTTAATTATTGCAGCAATTTTTGGTGGCTACATGGCAATCAATATTGGCGCAAATGACGTTGCTAACAACGTAGGTCCAGCGGTGGGAGCACAAGCTGTTACTATTTTTGGTGCAGTCATTATTGCAGCCATTTTTGAGGCAGCAGGTGCGCTTATTGCGGGTGGAAATGTTGTGAGTACCATCAAAAATGGCATTATTGATACCAAAATGGTAAGTGACACCAATACATTTATTTGGCTCATGATGGCAGCACTGCTTGCTGGTGCGATTTGGCTCAATCTTGCCACTGCATTTGGTGCTCCCGTTTCAACCACACATGCCATCGTAGGAGGCGTTGCAGGTGCTGGTGTTGCAGCAGCTGGCTTTGATGTTGTGCATTGGAGTAAACTAGGAGAAATCGTTTTTAGCTGGGTACTCTCTCCTTTTTTAGGAGGGATTGTTGCTGCTGCTTTTTTGATGTTTATTAAAAAAAGTGTTATTTATCAAGACAATATGCAAGAAGCGGCAAAAAAAATTGTTCCGTGGATGATTGCCATTATGACATGGTCTTTTGGAACATACATCATTTTAAAAGGGGCTAAACAGCTCATTAAAATGAATTTTCTCAGTGCAGCTGGGATTAGTTTTATTTTGGCGATTGCCACCTACTTTTTAGTCAAATCTTCCTTACATCGTAGTGAATTCCTTGAAAATTCCCGTGAATCTATCAATAAATTTTTCAATATTCCTCTTATCTTCTCCGCTGCTCTTCTTAGCTTTGCGCATGGGGCAAACGATGTGGCAAACGCCATTGGACCTTTAGCTGGAATTTATGATGCCCTTACCACAGGAGGCATCTCTTCAAAAACAGGTATTCCCGTGTGGGTGATGCTCGTGGGTGCTAGTGGAATTGTCGTAGGACTTGCTCTTTATGGACCCAAACTCATTAAAACCGTGGGCAGTGAAATTACCGAGCTTGACCAGATTCGTGCCTTTTGTGTGGCGATGTCAGCTGCACTCACCGTCATTATCGCCTCTCAATTAGGTTTGCCTGTTAGTTCCACACATATTGCTGTGGGTGCTGTATTTGGCGTAGGTTTTTTACGTGAATACCTGATGCGTAATCGTGTCAAAGAAACAGAAGAAGACTTAAAACAACGCAAGTTGGATGAAGAGATGAACAGACTTGAAGAGTACAAACACTCTCTTGAATCCATGGGAAAACTTAAAAAAGTTGATCCTATCTTAGTCAAAACCCTCATGGGAAAAATCAATGAGGAAAAAGCGATTATTAAAAATATTTATGAAGGTGAGTTGGAGCTGAGTAAAATAGAGAAAAAAGCAATCAAAGCGGTGCGTAAACACGAACTGGTCAAACGCTCAGCGTTGAAGATGATTTTAGCGGCATGGCTCATTACCGTTCCTGCATCTGCTCTTCTTTCTGCTATGTTTTATTTTATGATTCGAGGTATTTTACTCTAGTTTTTGAAGGCTTAGTGTCAGACTAAGCCTTATTTTTACCCCTCCAGTTTGATTCAAATGGTCTTACATGTAAAACACATTTGCACTTTTTCTGTGACACACTACCCTTAAAGGAAAACACTAATTAATGTTATTTTCAGATTTAAACCTTAATGCCTCTATTTTAAAAGCCGTTCACGAAGAAGGCTACACCACCCCAACACCCGTGCAAGAAAAAGCCATTCCTTTCATTTTACAAGGACGTGACATGCTAGCAGGTGCGCAAACGGGTACAGGCAAAACCGCTGGCTTTACTTTGCCTATTTTAGAACTTCTATCGGCAAAACCACGTAACAAAGCTAGACCTGCCCTTCGTGTGCTTATCTTAACCCCTACGCGAGAACTCGCCGCACAAGTGGGTGAGAGTGTGAAAACCTATGGGAAGTATTTGCCCTTTAAAAGTGCGGTTATTTTTGGAGGGGTAGGCAT
>RZYK01000369.1 GCA_009930355.1 Campylobacterota bacterium
TCTTTACATGTAAAAAGAAAGAAAGCCCTAAAACTTACCTTTTTCTTTCAGTTTTTTATACCACGCATTGTGAAGATACTTCACCTCTTCTTCTTCCACATACCCTGTAATAATGCTATGCACTGCCCCTTTAATGGCAAACATAGACATATACACATGGGTAATAAAGAGGGCGACAACTGCAAAGCCCATGACATTATGAAGAATAGCAGCTACTCTTAGAAGGTCTATTTGAGAAAGACCTGTGAGGTTATGCAGCATCTCCATTTTAAAATCTAAGAAGAACATGATCGCTCCACTTAAAATCATGGTAATACCACCAAGGATTGCCACCCAGTACCACATCTTTTGACCTGCGTTAAATTGGGTAGCATTAATGACTTGTTTCTCTTTGGAGAGGTATCCTCCTAAAATCATAAACCATTTCACATCTTCAAGATTAAAGAGTGCCTCTTTAAGCCACATCAGTGCCATAGGAATCACCACAATCGCAAAGGGAATGGTAAAGATGCCATGAAGGTTTTTTGCCATTCGAACGAGTGTTCCTCCACCAAAGAAGTCACCAAAAACGATAATAAAGCCTGTTGGAATCAAGACCAAAAAGCTTACTGCTGCAATTTGGTGAACGGTTCGGTGAAACAGGTTAAACGCATAGTGTTTCTTGTGGCTATGAGGGAACACCTTAGGCCCTACGAGTTTATAGTGTAAGAAGAAGACACTTGGAACACCAATAAGGACAGCTAAAAAAATCCATGCAAAGTATTTACTTTGAAGCAAGGTAAAGAGTGCTCCTAATTTCAAGGTCTCTTCTTGTCCGTACCCTAGGATATTTGGTATGCGCATCTCACCCCAGATTTGGCTCTCTGTAGCTAACGCTACAGATGCCAAAGCCAGAGTCGCAATGAACATATAAATGACTTTTTTCATTGCGAATCCTTTCATTGGTTTTTATACGCCTTATCCCATCCATACGGTGCATTAGCCCCTTTACCTCGTGTGGCTACACGTGCTCTAAAGACATTAGAGACGGATTGTGCATCACCTACAAGAAGCGCTTTAGTGGAACACATCGCTGCACACACAGGTACTTTGCCCTCAGCGATACGGTTTTGACCGTAAAGATGACGCTCTTTTTCAGAGTTTGTTTCTAATGGTCCACCTGCACACATGGTACATTTATCCATCGCCCCTTTAGCGCCGAATGCGCCATCACGAGGAAATTGTGGTGCACCAAATGGACATGCGTACAAGCAGTATCCACAACCGATACACTTCTCTTTATCGTGTAAGACAATACCATCTTCTCTAATGTAGAAACAATCCACAGGGCACACTTGTTCACATGGAGCATCCGTACAATGCATACATGCCACAGAGGTTGAAAACTCTTTCCCAGGAATTCCCTCATTAATTGTAATGACTTTACGCCTGCTAATCCCTACAGGTAATTCATGTGCTTCTGCACACGCAATACTACATCCATCACACTCAATACATCTGCTCTCATCGCAGTAAAATTTCATTCTTGCGTATTCCATCATCCACCCCCTACGCTTTTTCTACGCGGCA
>RZYK01000370.1 GCA_009930355.1 Campylobacterota bacterium
TTCAAGCTGGTCACGTTGGTCACGTAAATCATTCGCATGATTACCCTCTTCTGCTTCAACCATATTGATCTGCTTGTTTAAATCAGCCATTCGCTGACCAATGCTATTAATTTCATCAATGGAAGTTTTAAGCTGGCTATTCAGCGTATCTTGAAGTGAACGTAGTGACTCTTTACTGGATTGAATATTTGAAGTGAGCGTTGATGCTAATTGGACAAGAGCAATTTTTTGAGAACCCTCCGTTGCATTGGTTGAAAGGTTGCCCCATGCTGTAAAATAATTGGCAATATTTTGAGAAAGCCCAGATTCATCCAAATCAGGAAATTTTTTAGCAACCTCTTCAAGCACTTGCTTGGAATAGGTATCGTAAGAAAGATCCGTTGCAGAATCACGTAATTTTGAAAAAACAAACTCATCATGGATACGTACAATCGAAGTTACGGTAACACCTGTACCAATACTAACACCTTTGGTATTTAAAGCATCACTTGCACTTAATGTTACACGCTGACGGGTATAATAGGCATTGTCAACATTGGCTATATTTTGACTGGTTGTGGCAACGGCAACTTGTGCAGCGTTCAGTGCTGAAGTGCCCGTATTGAGTGTGCTAAAGATACTCATGACTATGCCTCTATTTTAAGTAAGGAAGCCGGTTTGTGATTCATAATCTTGTATCCCTCCAAATCCCTTGGAAAAATACTATCAAGCAAAACGTTGTAAAACTGACTGATAGTAACGACATATTTTGCATACTGTTTATTACAAACTTTAAGTTCTGAGAGTTTAAATTTCATCTGAGCTAAAAGCTCTTGTTGTTCTTGATTTAATAAATCCTCCAACGACTTTTTTCCACTCTCTTTGAGCATTTTCATCAATTCATTGTCTAGGAGCGATTTTTTATTTTCAAAGGAATGAATTAAATCCTCTTTAATTTTTGCTCTCTCAAAAACTTCACTGTGTTTAGCTACTTTGATATCTGCTATATCTTTATGTGTTTGTTCAATAAGATGATCTATATCTTGTACTGCATTGCGTAAATAGTGCGTCAACATCGTTTATCCTTTTTACATGTAAGGATTTAGAGTAACTCTTCTGCCACTGCCCCAGCTGTTTTTGCAAGATCAATTTTATATGTTCCATTCTCAATCTGGGCTTTAATTGCAGAGAGTTTATCCACTCCCTCACTCTTTTCTGTTTTTGAAATACCCTTAGAAGCATCTTCTTTAGGAGCACTTTGTTTTAAATACGCCACATTGGACGTCTGAACTTTTGAAATCATTTTAGACCCTTTAAAATTGTAATTCTTTACAACCATATCGTCCAAAACAATAAAACTTTAACGCCCTTCTTTGAGATAATCAAATAACATCTGACTTAACCCCAAACCACCGCTTAATGCACTACTCATAGTATCGTTATACATCGATTTATAAATCTTATCGCCTGCGTCTTTTTCAAAAAGCCCATTTTCCTCTTCACTGTTCATGGCAATATCAAGCACTTGCTTCAGAAAAAAAGCTTCAAATTTATCCGTTTGCTCTTTTAATAAGGCATCACTTGC
>RZYK01000371.1 GCA_009930355.1 Campylobacterota bacterium
GACCTGTTTCTGCCATTGAATAAAAGACGCAAATAAACAAGAGGATTAGAGTAGTCCGCATAATCAATAAAAAATGTTTAATGGGTACTTTTTCGGTTAAATGTTGACCCGTTAAGTTGTTTTTCTTCATACATTTGTAATTGTTTTTGTTAATACTTCAAATGAAAACTTGGTTTGTTGGCGAAAACATTTTATCGGCGGGTGTTGCAGCACCTGCCGATTCCGTTTTCTGGCTTCAATCGGTTAAAACATAGGCATTCAGAATTAATTGTCATTGGTTTATATAAATGATTCCCGTCACTTCATCTCTCAGGTAGTCGAAATGCACACTTTTCTGTAGTACTTTCAGTGCATAATCCACACCATCCGCCTGGCGGAATTTTCCGGTATAGGTGTGCTGGGGCAGGTTTTCTTTATTCACCTTTATAACCACATCAAAATATTTTTCCAACGTGTGGAGTATATCAGGCAGCTGCACACTATTAAAAGCAATCAAACCATGGCGCCACAGATACACATCACTATCAGATATCTCGTTTACCTGAAGTTGGTTGTCTCTCAGAGTTGCCTTCTCGTTTGGTTGTAATGAGGTTAACTTGAGGTTGTTACGAAAAAGATCCACCCCGCCTTCAAAAAGACTTGCTTCAAAGGTGTTGAACTTCTTGTATGCTTCCACATTGAAGGATGTGCCGGTGACATGTATATCAGCTTGATCTGTTTTAACCACGAATGGTTTTTTCTGATTCTTGCTGACTTCAAAATAACCTTCTCCATCGAGATAAACGGTGCGACTTCTGCGGGAGAACTGTGTTGGATAACGAAAAGTACTGTTGGCATTTAACCATACGGTGCTCTGATCAGCCAGAACAATCTGAGTCCTTTGCCCGGGGGGCACCAGGATGGTGTTGTATTCTTCCGTTGGATGAAAATTGTTGGTAAGGTAGATGCCACCCACGATCAGCAACAGTGCAACGGCTACTGCTGTACTGATCATCCATGGAGTGATGGATGATTTTCTTCCAGCACTTTTTCCCAAACGATCTGGAGTGAATAACAAGGCATCAAAACCGATTCGTTCATCAAAAAAGATTTTTTCGTTTTCCTCTGATTCCGCCATCCATTTACGAATTCTTTTTTCCTCCTCAACGGATGTTTTCCCTTCGAAAAAGCGGTATAACAAATCTCTCTCCATATAGTCTTATTCCTTACTGTATATAATGACAACAGTTGAAGTCCAGACTACCCTAAACAAAAAATCGTTTTTAACTAAATTAAAATAAAAAAAGAGAGAGAGTGTGAAAATCTTTCAGGGAGAGACGCAGTGATTTTAATGCCTTTGATACGTGGTATTCAATTGATTTCGGATTGAGGTTCATCTTCCGCGCAATATCGTCGTATGACAAACCTTCAAAGCGGTTTAGTGCAAAAATATGACGGGTTTTTTGAGGTAAGTTTTGCAATGTTTTTTCCACAATCTGCATGATCTCTTCAGAAAAAAGAAAATCCGGGTCACATGCCTGCAGTGTGTTGATGCTCAAAGATAATCGCCACGACTCCTGGTC
>RZYK01000372.1 GCA_009930355.1 Campylobacterota bacterium
GTAAGCACTACTTCACCACAAGCGGTGCTTACTTTTATGCTACAAGGTATCCTGTAAGAAAGGAATAATACCATGTCTAAGTATACTACATTTGATGAAAGAATGGAAATTGAAAATATGTTAGCCAAGAACTTTTCATTTGGAGAAATAGCTAGTTGGCTAAACAAAGACCGTTCTACAATTTCCAGAGAGGTAAAAAATCACTCTCTCATAGAGAAAACAGGTTATTCATCAATATCATTTAATTGCTGTAAAAACCGTTTGGATTGCTCAAAAATGCATGTCTGTAATATTTGTAGCAGACAGTCTGCCAAGAATTGCCGTACTTGCAGTAAATGCAATGACAACTGCTCAGATTTTGAAGAAGAAGTTTGCATAACAAGATTAAAACCGCCCTATGTTTGTAATGGTTGCGATGAAAAAAGTCGCTGTACTCTTGTTAAAACTATGTATCGAGCTACTGATGCTCACAAATTAGCAAAGAGTAAAATATCTCAGTCCAGACGTGGTATATTGACCACGGAACAAGAACTTAATCGCCTAAATGAGCTTGTAACACCGTTAATCTTGCAAGGCAACTCACTGCATCAAATCTATGTGAACAATGTCGATAGCTTAATGTGTAGCGAAAAAACGCTATACAACTACATAGATAACTGTTTCTTCGATGCTCGCAATATTGATTTACCTCGTAAAGTTCGTTATCGCCCACGCAAAAAGAAACAGGAATTCAAAGTGGATAGAGGCTGTTATGTTAATCGTACCTATGAATTGTATCAAAAGTATTTAGAAAATTACCCAAGCAAAAACCCAGTGCAAATGGATACTGTAATAGGCTCTATTGGTGGTAAAACATTACTGACTATACATTTCCCTAATACCAGCTTTATGCTTGCTTTCTTGCGAAACAACAACACTTCACAGTCAGTAATTGATGTTTTTGATTATTTGTACTCTACACTTGGCAAAAAGCTATTTGAAAAGACATTTCCAATTATTCTAACCGATAGAGGCTCTGAATTTTCAAATCCATCAGCGATAGAAAGAGCCTCCAGTGGTATTCATAGAACGAATGTATATTTCTGCGACCCTAATGCACCGTTTCAAAAAGGTGCAATTGAGGTTAATCACGAGCTAATTCGTAGAATACTGCCAAAAGGCACTTCTTTTGACAACTTAACGCAATCACAGATTGATTTAATGATGTGCCATATCAATTCTTACAGAAGAAAAAAGCTTGGCAACAAGTCACCATTTGAAGCTTTTGAGTTTTACTATGGTAATGAACTTTTCGACAAATTAGACTACAACCCTATACCTGCTAACAGCGTTATGTTAACACCGAAATTACTTAAAAGATAACAAAAAACAACGACTTGGGATACCTAATATTGTGGTGATTTAGGGGGTAGCATTTTGAATTACAAAAAACTTTGCAATTCTGCCTACCTCTGTTTCAGTGCGTTGTTTTTTAATTTCCATAGAGCAAAAAAGAATAGCAAATGTTGCATTTTACTTGCTAATCGTGCGTTTCGTTTACAAAACTTGCGTTTCACTT
>RZYK01000373.1 GCA_009930355.1 Campylobacterota bacterium
ACTATTGAGTAAATTTGCGAATACTGTTGAGTAAAATTTAAATTTATGTTTGAGCGTTCCTATTTGAAATTGGTTAAATCAAGGATTGAAGAGTCTCGTAAGTTCATTCAAGTTATTTTTGGGCCTCGACAAGTTGGTAAGACTACGATGATCAATCAGCTTCTCCCCCAACTGGCTATACCTAACATGAATGAATCGGCAGATGCAATCTCTGCAACCAACTCGGCATGGTTGGTGCAAGTTTGGGAATCTGCACGCCTGAGATTAAAAGCTTCGGGAGCAAAAGAGTTCTTGTTGGTAATTGATGAGATACAAAAGATTGACAACTGGAGTGAGATTGTGAAGCAACAATGGGATAAGGATACTCGTGAGAATGTCAATATAAAAGTGATTCTACTTGGTTCTTCCCGTCTGTTAATTCAAAAAGGATTGACTGAGTCACTGGCCGGTCGTTTTGAAATTTTATATTTAGGTCATTGGTCTTATCCGGAAATGCAGGAAGCATTTGGATGGAGTATCGAACAATATGTTTACTTTGGCGGCTATCCCGGATCGGCAACCTTGATTGGTGATGAAGAACGTTGGAAAAACTATGTGAAGGATTCTCTTATTGAAACCAGTATATCCAAAGATATTCTAATGCTCACACGGGTTGACAAGCCAGCTCTTCTGAAACGATTGTTTGAATTGGGCTGTTTGTATTCCGGGCAGATTCTTTCTTATACAAAAATCATAGGACAGCTTCAAGATGCCGGTAATACGACAACTTTAGCGAACTACCTGAGACTTTTATCAGATTCCGGTTTGTTGGGAGGATTGGAAAAGTATGCTGGAGATATAATTCGTAAACGAGGTTCAAGCCCTAAATTTCAAGTTTATAACAATGCTTTAATTACTTCTCAAAATAACGATACGTATGAAAAAGCAGTCATTAACCCCAAATTATGGGGACGGCTGGTTGAATCTTCTGTTGGAACACATTTGATGAATCATTCCATCTCCGAAAGATATAACCTCTACTACTGGCGAGAAGGAAATTACGAAGTTGACTTTGTCTTGGAAAAAGGCGATAAAGTAATCGGACTTGAAGTGAAAAGTGGGATGAAAGCAGAAAATGCAGGAATAGCTCTCTTTTCAGATAAGTTTCATCCTGATAAGATTTTGCTTGTTGGCACGGGCGGAATCCCTTATGATGAGTTTTTGAAAATAAATCCAAAAGAATTGTTTTGACAAAATATGATCAATGTCAAACGTTGCAGAATATATTTACACACCGAATGGCAATAAAAATCAGATATACAAGTAAATATATTCATATATAAACGAAGAAACACTACATTCGTGCAAAACATTCGACTATGGACGAAAATGTTGCAAGATTAGAGAAGTATAACCTATGGGAAGCTAAAACAATTGACTTTGGCTTTAAACGTGAAGAATATACCAATAAAAGTCTTTTCTCTTGATGATGTCACATTGCCCTTAAAATGTGGCATTAAGCATTTGCAGGCATGGAATCTTAAAGAAATACTACAGTGAGAAAATGACTATTCAGA
>RZYK01000374.1 GCA_009930355.1 Campylobacterota bacterium
CGTTAGCAACAACCCTAAAAGAGCCGCTGCTGAGCCGTGAAGTTTTTAAAACGCTTTTCTTGCGCTTCATAATATTCTTTGTCTGTTTCAAACCCTATAAAGTTAAACCCCCCTTTATTTGCCGATATTCTGCTACTTCCGCTTCCCAAATGTGTGTCTAAAACCAAATCCCCTTTTTCTAACTTTGCAAAATTGTAGCAAAAATCATATAGTTGCACGGGTTTTTGAGTAGGGTGTATTTTATCATATCCTATACTTGCTTTTGCTTTTGCCCTTGCCATTTCAAAAACCCTTAAAGATTTTTTAAATGAAGTCCAGCAAAGTTCTCCATCAGCAAGGCTAAAATCTCTTTGTCCCTTATCCCAAAAAATCCACCCTTGTGAGTTTGGTAGTAAGTTTGCAAAGTAGTTACCGCCCCAAATAATTTGGTTTTTGCTTACCCTAAAAAGTTGGTCGAAATATTCTTTATCGGGTATTGCATTATCCCAACTTTTTTTATCCCATTGCTTCCACCCATTATCAGCATTCCCAGCGTGGTTTTCTGCCCCTATCCCATAAGGTGGGTCAACTATTGCCAAATCAAAGTAATTATCTGCAAAGCGTTTTAAACCTTGCACACAGTCCTCGTTAAAGACAATAGAAAAAGGGCAGTTGCTAACATCGGGTATAACCAATGGCGGTTTTTCTGCATTATTGAAAGTTTTTATCTCGTTCATTCTGTATCGTATTTTGAAAGTTTTGTACTCGTAATCCGCCACTGGTCATACCCGCAGCCGTTGTGTGCAAGTGCTACCATAGTGCTAATTGACGAGTTTGTTCTTCAAACCGTTTACAAGCCTTTTGATAGTATTCTGCATCAATTTCATATCCTATAAGTTTTCGTTTCATTTGGTGGCAAGCTATGGCGATACTTCCGCTTCCAAGATGAGTATCTAAAATCAAATCGCCCTCGCTTGTATAGTTATTCAATATCCATCTGTATAATTTAACAGGCTTTTGAGTTGGATGTATTTTACCGCCTTCTTCAACCTGTGCTGAATAGTGTTGAAATATCCTTAAGTTTTTACCTTTTCTTACCCAAGCAAGTTCGCCCTCAGCAAAACTTAAGTTTGGGTTTTTCTTGTCCCATAATAGCCAGTGCGGTGAAGGCGGTAAAAATTCAGTAAAGTAATTGCCACCCCACACGATTTGATTTTCAGACACTCTAAATAATTCGGCAAAATATTCTTCACTTGGTATAGCACTATCCCAATCTTTGTCTTTGCTAAATTTGTGCTTACCGCTTCCCATAGTCATTTTGCCTGCATTTATTCCATAAGGCGGGTCAACTATTGCAATTTTAAAATGATTATCGCCATAGCCTCGTAAGGCTTGTAAACTATCACCGTGTATCAATGAAATTCCGTCCTTTGAAACCGCACCAGACACACAACAATGTGTATAAGCAATAGCGGTGTCCGTGCTATCCGAAAGTTTCTGCTGTTTATTATCTTTTGTCATAATTTGAAAGTTTTGTGTTTTGAATCCGCTACTGCTCATACACTCAACGTTA
>RZYK01000092.1 GCA_009930355.1 Campylobacterota bacterium
TAACATTTCAACGTGGTTAATACCAAGACCCGCTTTTAGAGCATCTTTAATAAAGAGTTCTGAAGAGTCTTTGATACCAAATGCTGCTTGATCTTTATTGTTTGGAACTGCAAATGCACCACCGTTAATAACAGAGTTGCCACCCACACGACCCATTTTCTCTAAAATCAGAACTTTTAAGCCTCTCTCTGCTGCTTTTGATGCAGCTGCCAGACCTGCAAAACCTGAACCAACAACGATTACATCGTATTCTTCATCAAATTTAACATCTTTTTCTGTTGGTGCCGCGGCCATTGCTTGACTCGCACTTAGCATCGCAGCTCCCGCACCTAGAACACCTAACTTAAGAGCGTCACGTCTTGACATCATCTCTTTACTCATGGTAAATCTCCTCTTTATTAAAGTTGTTTTTTACTTCAAGCTTAATTCTAACAACTAGATGTGATATTTAATGTGAGATATGAGTAAAAAATTTGTTTCGTTCAAAAGGTGTTACTTTTTTCATAAAATAAAAAATTGAACTTTTTTTTAGAATTTTTAAGTCCCTAAAATAGGTAATTTTGTTGCAAATTGAAGAAGAAGGAAAGATTTTACATGTAAAATCTTTCCTTAAAGAAAATTGAGAAGTTTAATGAAGTTTAGAGAAAAATACGACGGTTTCCCTCTTTTTTAATGTCGTCAAAATTATCGAGATAATCAAGGTAAGCAACGAGGTATTTTCGACTCATATCAAAATGTTCTTTGAAAATTTTAATATCAATACCTTCGTTTTTGCGCATAATCTCACGAATGCGTGTCATCATGGCGCTGAGTGCTGGTGTGGTTATAAAAAGGTTGTGCTCTAGTCGTACCACTTTTTTGGCACGGGTGAGACTTTTAAGAGCATCATCGCCCATTTTACGGTCAATATCTAAATCGTCGTAGATATTATAGGGCGCATCAGGCGTAAATTCACCTTGTTGTAAAATGTCATAAATTCTATCCTCAATGAGTGTTTCAAGGTTGTCAATGTCAATATTCGCATTTTTATACACACCGTTAATGAAGCTGAGCATTCCCTCTGCGCTGAGTTTTTTAAGTACATGCTCAATAAAGAGCGCACTGGCCCATTTGAGTTTGAGTGAGAGGGAAGTAGCAGAGAGGAGGGCATAGCTGTTTTTTGCATAAATTCCTCGAATAATACTCTCCAATTCGTTTTGCATTTCAATGGGGTAAAGCACTAAGCCTTTTTCATCCACAAAAACATTCTCCATCTCCCGTGCGATAGCAAGGGCTTCATCGTGATTGAGTCCAAAGCGTTGGTTAGAAGAGATGAGTCCAAAGCCATGTTTGTGCATGTGAACTAATATCGAAAAGGCACTTTTGTAAGCTTTTTCATTGAGTGCTTTGAGCAGTTCAAGTTTGAGCTTCTTTTTCATGGGGTCATTGATGGGATTAAGGATGTGTCCTCCACCAATGGTTCGCCCACTCGCACAGATAATAAAGGGTTCATCGTAGACTAAAAAGAGGGTATGGTTAAATTGCAATTTAGCATAACCAGACGTGGTTGTTTCTTCGGTTTCATAAAAGAGAATACGTGCTTCAACCTGTTTCGTACCTACATACATAATGACTTTGCTGTTATGTTTAAGGCTGTGCCCTCCGATGCTCTCTAGCCATACATCTGCTACATCAAACCCTCTGATGTACCCTTTTTTACACAGTAAAGCCCCTTTTTCAAAGGAGGTTTTTTGGGCACTTTGAAGATTAATAGCAGTTCGCTGAGACGCATAAGCAGATTCTACATCTTGGTCATGCACTTGGAGGTTACGAATAAGAAACTCTTTTTCAAGTTCGGGAGCGTAAATTTTCTCTCCTACTTTAATGGTTCCATCTAGTACGGTTCCTGTGACAACCGTCCCCGCACCTGCGATAGAAAAACTTCTATCGACGTAGTAGCGAAAAAGCCCGTTACTCTTTTTAGGAGTTACAGGAAGGGCAAAGAGGGCATTTTTGAGTCTTTCAATGCTGGAGGGCTCATAAATACTCACAGGAATAATCTCCACTAAGTGAAGGTTCTTGAGGGTTTTAAAATGCTCAATGATTTCAAATTTTCGCTCTTCAATGATGGCTTCACTGGCAAGGTCTTTTTTGGTAAGTGCTACGATAATATTCTTTACATGTAAAAGATTGAGAATCTCTAAATGCTCTTTACTTTGGGGCATAATGCCCTCATTGGCATCAATAACCACTAAACTAGCATCAAAGCCAAAAGCGCCTGCAATCATATTTTTTAAGAGTTTCTCATGTCCTGGTACATCTATGAATGCCACATTTTTTTCTTCGTTTTGCATGGAAGAAAAGCTTAGATTTATGGTGATGCCTCGGCGCTTTTCCTCTTCTAAACTATCGCCTTCAAAGCCTGTAAGAGCAGTAATAAGAGCAGTCTTTCCATGATCAACGTGACCTGCGGTTCCAATAATACTGTATTGCATATATTATCCTACTATCTGTTTAATGATGTCAATTAAAAGCACTTCATTGTGCGGAAGAATGGTGCGAAAATCGAGTAAAAATTTATCCTCTTCAATGCGACCAATGACTAATTTTTCACGAAATTTCCTCTCTAAAACGGTCGCTTTTCCTTTTACATGTAATGCAATGGTAGGAAATTTGCGATTAGGAAGTGTTCCGCCTCCCATATAGGTTTCACTTGGTGTGATTGCACAATAGTTTTCACCCACAGCCTCTTTTACATGTAAGGCTCTTTGGCTGAGCTCTTCAACACTGCGAAAGAGTAGCCACAAGGTAGGAATGCTCTCCCACTCCTCTTTGAGATAAGCTTTAATGCTCTCTTCTAAAAGGCTCAGCGTAATTTTATCGACACGAAGCATACGTAAAAGTTGATTTTGTTTGAGCGTTGCAATCAAATCGGCACGTCCTGCAATAATCCCTGCTTGTACGCTTCCAAAGAGTTTATCGCCACTAAAACTAATGAGTGAGGGTTTACATGTAAGAATTTCTGCTAAAGAGTGCTCACGGTTGCCTAAATGATAAGGGAGTTTTGGAATATACCCACTGCCTAAATCGTAATAGTCTAAAAGGGAGTACTGTGTAGCAAGTGTTTTAATGTCTTCGTAAGAAACAGCTTCACTAAAGCCTTCCATTGAAAAATTAGACTGATGCACTTTCATCAGCATTGCGGTATTTTCGTTGATAGCGTTTGTATAGTCGCTTTTTTTTGTTTTATTGGTTGCTCCCACCTCACATAAAAATGCACCGCTTTGTTTCATTACTTCAGGAATACGAAAACTGCCTCCAATTTCGACCAATTCACCCCGTGAGACGACGACCTCTTTGTTTTTGGCAAAGGTGTTTAAAATGAGAAAAACAGCCGATGCGTTGTTGTTGACCACCAGCACATCTTCTACACCCAAAAGTGTTTTAAGGTGTGTACTGACATGTTCATAGCGCTCACCTCGACACCCTTCTTTAAGATTGTACTCGAGGTTGGAGTAGTTGCAAATGACAGTACTGGCACGATCAAGCAAGGTTTTTGAGATAAGGCTTCTGCCCATATTAGTGTGCAAAATAACGCCAGTAGCATTGATAAGAGGTTTTAAAGAGGGTTCAAATAATGTGTCATACGCTTTTTTAATCTCTTGCATTAAGCGTTCTTCATCAACACGTTGTGTCTCCTCTTTGAGAAGTTTTTGGCGCAAATTTTCAATTTTTTCACGGGCAATTTTCATGATTAAAGCTGAGTTAGCACCTTCAAAAAGTGGATGGCTCAGGCATTTATCAATTTTTGGAAGATCTCTTAAATACTTCATGCATCCTCCGGAAGGGGCAATTTACTTTCATCAAAAAGGTATTTTTTGTTTTGAATTTTGGTCAAAATGCCTTGATCGCCTAGTTGTTTAAAGAGTTTAATTACAGTGGGCTTGCTCACATCGACTTGTTCCATAATTTCGCTGTACGAATAATTGAGCATGTTTTCATGGTCCAAATTTTTAATGATAAAACGAATAATTTCGACCTGTTTGCTGTCGGTCACGGCAGAGATGGTTTTGATGATGTTATAGGAGCGTTCAATCTCTTTGGCTTGAATTTTAGGAAGCAGAACATCGTGCAAGGAATTTAAAAGTTCTTTGATATTGACAGGCTTAATAAGATAATTATCGACACGTAGTTTTATAGCATCTAAAAGGTATTCTGTGTCGCTAAAAGCCGTTGTGACAATGGAGGGGATTTCTAAATCTAAGTCATTTTTGATTTTACGTAAAAAATCGAGCCCATTGCTGTATTTGAGATGAATATCGGTGATAATAACATCAACTTTTTCTTTTTTGATAATCTCACATGCTTCATCAATGTTGGAGGCAGGATAAATTACTTTGACAAAATCTTCTAAAATGGATGTTGTATGTTTCAGTAAGTCTACTTCATCTTCAAGATAGAGTACGCTGAAACTTCCCAATAATTCAAAATTGCGTTTGTTCATGGTTGACCTCCTCGTCAATAGAGTGATGGTTTTTAGGAATTGTAATCGTAAACATAGCACACGACCATAATTTTGTGGTGTTCAATTTATGGCGAATATTCTTACATGTAATCTTTCCATTCATATGTTTTTCGACCATCTGTTTAGACATAAACAGTCCAATACCTGTTCCAACGCTTTTATGTTTCGTTGTGAAGTAAGGATCAAAGACTTTAGGAATAATATCACTTTTTATACCACCACCATTATCAATGATATTAATGTAAATGGCTTGTTCATTTTCTTTAGCAATAATATGAATAATTTTTTGAGTTAATTCCGTTTTGGTTGCCAGAATATCTTTAGAATTTCCAATAAGATTAAGCAGTACATGAATGAGTTCATTTTTAAACGCAAAAAAATGCAAATCTTCTTTGATAAAAAATTGTAATTGAATCTCTTCACGTTCTAATTGATACTTTGAAAGCTCAATGGATTTTTGAACGACGTCTTTAAGGGAACACTCTTTTTTGCTCTTATTCGGATTAAAAAAGGTACGAAAATCTTCTAGGGTATCAGACATATTTTGAGCCAACATCTGAGCATCTGCCACACGGCTACTTACAAATTCTTCGCTTAGTTTTTTTGCCATAAATTTGCTCTCAAAGCTTTGAATAATCATCATCAAAGAGCCAAGCGGTTGCCTCCATTGATGGGCAATGTTCTGGAGCATTTCTCCAAGGCTCGCAAGACGGGCTTGTTGAAACATAATATTGTCTTTTTTACGGCTGTTTTCAACCTCTTTTTTAATGCGTTGCTCCAATGAATCGTTTAGGGAGCGTAACTCTTTGGTTTTGAGTAAAATGTTCTCTTCAAGGTAATGGTTGAGATTTTCAAAATGCTTGATAATAATGAAAAGCACCATTGAGACGAAAAAGAAGATAAGTCCAATAAGAAAAATAAGCATAAAGGTACTGGTTTGAAAGAGTTTATCGTTAATTTGTTTCTCCGTAATGGACTGTTTAAGGTGGGTGGTAATCAGACTAGAGAGATAGATATTTAAGGAATTTGTCTCAAGCATAATTTCATCCATAATCCATGTTTCGTTTTTAAGGGTATCGTTTTGAAGGAAGTTAAGCATGCTGTTCATTTTGGTATCGAGGTCATACATTTTAAGATTAATTTTTTCAATGATACCTTCCTGAAAAAGGGTCTTTTCTGGAATTGTAGGGGAAACTAAAAAAAGGCTCAACCAACGACTTGCAAAATAGGGAAGTCCGCCAATATGATGGCTAATGGAGTATTGGTAGCTTTCCCATTGTTTGTGAGTAATTTGTTGGGCAAGTTGGATGACTTCAATGGCATCAGCATTGCTAATTTGTTTTTGCTTGATGTCATGAATGGTTTCATTGATATTGACACGGTAAATATCTTTAATCTCTTCTAAATCTACTTGAGGTTGGGTATGTTTTTGAAACAGGGTTTCATAGTCATATTTGAGAGCAAAAATGGAGACGAACATTAAAAAACCAATGGTCATAATGCCACTTAAAATAATCACAATAAGAATTTTTGTTTTATTGGAAAATTTGATGGTTTCTAATTTTTGATTGATAAGGGTGAAGAGTTTCATGTTAATATTCATACTTTTGGATAATTTCAAATTTTTCTTTTACATAATGCGAAAGATAGACTTGATTGAGCAGTTGTGCATTGCGGTAGGAAAGCGGTATGCTATCAAGTGTTTGTCCATTGAGACTTTTAAGTTGTGCTAAAAATTTATCAGGGGTGATACTTCCATGAATATTTTGAAGGGCTTGGACAACTGATTTTGCTGCGAGAAAACTCTCAAACGAGGCTAAAGAGGGTTTGGCATCAGGGTAATAAAATGAGAGTAGTTTACGGTATTCAAGACCTTCTTTGGAGTAAAAATCATCACAGGAAGGAACGGTTTGTGAAAAAAGAAGGTTTTCCCCATTCCCCTTCAACTCTTGCATCAGTGCATTTGCATTGACAAAAGAGATGGAACAAAAAATAGGTTGATAGGAAAAAGAGCTTTTAACTTTTTCAATAAAGCGTGCGGTGGGTTTGTATGCACCTACCAAAATAATGGCTTCAGGTTTTGTTCCTTCAATTTCATGGACGGCGTGGCGGATGGAGAGTGTATTACGTTTGTAGGTGCCCTCAGCACTGAGTTGAAGATTCCGTTTGGCAAGTGCTTGTGCTAATGCAATGTAGCCCTCTTCACCGTAATCATCATTTTGATAAAAAATAGCAAATTTTGTAATTTTCTTTTGGGTGGTTAAATACTCAACCAACGCATCCATTTCTTGCGCATAAGAGCTTCTAAAATTCACAATATTTTCATGCTCAGTGTTTCGTAAAAATGAAGCACCTGTATAAGGAGCAATAAAAGGAATATTGTTGTACGAAATCAGAGGCAAAACGCGCTTAACCGTAGGCGTTCCTACAAAACCAAAAAGGGCGAAAACATCATCTTTTTGAATCAATTTAAGGGTGTTGTAAAGCGTGTTTTCAGGCTCATATTTATCATCATAATGAATAAATTGAATGTGTTTATTTTGAATGCCACCTCTGGCATTAATATGACTAAAATAGGTATTAGCACCAATAACAATGTCTTTTCCAAGATCAGAATTAATACCACTGAGTGGCAAAGACGTTCCTAGAACAATGGCGTTTTTTTCATGTTTTTGTGTGATGTGTATAAAAACAAAACCACAAAGGAGGAAAAAAAGTAAAGTGCTGCTAAGAATCAGAAAATTTTTATTGACCAAAATAGACGACCTTATAGAGTATGTATGCGTTTAATTATAGCGGAAGAAGATTAACGAAAGCTAAGGAGTAAAAGGGGTTAAAATAGCGTTATATCCGATAAGTATATAACGAGTTTTTTTGTATTATTAAGAACCATTTAACCCAAATGATTTTACAATTCGGTAAATTATACTTTACCACCTAATGGATATAACATGCAAAAAGAGTACATATTCTACGATACCGTTGGTATTGATTTCCCTCTTGATGAAGCAATAGAACTTGTAAAAAGCCCTGTTGATGGCGATTTTTTAGTTTCCAATCATCCTG
>RZYK01000375.1 GCA_009930355.1 Campylobacterota bacterium
GAGATAAGCTCTTTGGTCGGTGCTTCTTTGGGAGAAAAGATAATCTCCTGCGCACGCCCGCTCTCGACAATTTTTCCTTGATGCATCACCATCATCGTATCGGATATTTGGCTTAAGATACTCAAATCATGCGAGATAAAAAGCATACTGGTATGGTAGAGTTCTCGCACTTTTTTTAGCTCATTGATGACCTCGACTTGATTGACCACATCAATCGCCGTGGTTGGCTCATCGGCAATAATCACCGAGGGATTTAAGGCAATACACAACGCTATCATCATGCGTTGCAACATGCCCCCGCTGAGCTGATGCGGATACTTCTTCAAAATCGCTTCACCCTCATGCAAATTCATTTTCTCAAACGCCTCTAAAATGAGCGTCAAAAGCGCTTTTTTCGCCTTTACATGTAAATGCGTTTGCAAGGTTTCTAAGAGTTGATTTTCCATGCTAAAAAGGGGATTAAACGCCGTCATGGGGTTTTGAATGACCATGCATATCTCTTTACCCCGAATCAAAGTTTTCTCTTTTTCGGACATGGTTAAAATATTTTTGCCATGAAACCACACTTCGCCCTCTAGGTGAAAGTTGCCATCTAGCAATCCCATCACCGCTTTACATGTAAGACTTTTTCCACTGCCAGACTCCCCTAAAATGCCTAAACAATGGTTTTTTTCTAGGTTAAAATTCACATCGCTTACCAAAGGGTGTAAGCCCTTTTTCGTGCGCACACTCACACACAGGTTTTTTACTTCGAGTATCATTTGACAACTCCTTTTACATCAAGCATATCACGCAGTGCATCGCCCAAAATGTTAAAACTAGCCACCACGACTAAAATAGCAACCCCTGGGGCTATCATTTGAGAAGGGTTGGACATGAGCACATTTTTGGCTTCACTGAGCATGGCACCCCATTCAGGAAAAGGAGGCTGAATGCCTAGTCCTAAAAACGAAAGGGTTGAGATGTTAATGATAACCCAACCCATATCAAGAGTCGCTAAAATAATAATCTCTGAGAAGATATTGGGCAACAGATGGCGGGAGATAATAAATCGATCGCTCTTACCAATCGTCTTAGCATAAAGCACGTAGTTTTTATAGTTATAGCCTGCCACCATGCCTCGAATCATTCTCGCATACCACGTCCACTTAATGACAATGTTCGCCAAAATGATATTTTCAATGCCCACACCCAAAACACCCACAATGGCTAAAATCATCACTTGACTGGGAAAGGAGAGCATGACATCGCAAAAGCGCATAATCATCTCATCAATGACACCCTTGTAATAGCCCGAAATCACCCCTATCACAACGCCAATACTGATGGTACACACCATGGTCAGCATTGCCAAAAAGACGGTGTTGCGAATGCCAAAGACCAAACGAGAGTAGATACATCGTCCCAAATGGTCGGTTCCTAGCGGATACTCCCATGACATCCCTGCAAATTTAAAGGCAATGTTCTGCTCCAAAGGGTCATGCAAACTAAAAAAAGGAGCAAAAACTCCCATAATCATCACCGTCGCCAAAATCGACAGCGCT
>RZYK01000376.1 GCA_009930355.1 Campylobacterota bacterium
TGCTTCTGCGCAGGCCGTCGAGGCCAGCATGATATTACTGGCTTTACGGGTTACAAAATCCCGTTTTTCGGCGCAGTCACCCACGGCAAAAATATCCGGGGTTTCAGTACGCATATATTCATCTACAACGATAAATCCACTTTTTGAAAGAGTGATATTGCATTTTTTTGCCAGTGTGGTGTTTGGACGGTACCCCATGGCGAGTACAACTGCCTCTGCTTCAATGACATCACCGTTTTCAAGTTTTACTCCTTCCACCTGCTCGTTTCCGAGAATTTCGGAAACATCGACACCTGTCTTAATGGTTACTCCACGCTCGGTCAGTAATTTTTCGGCACGGACCGAAATATCTTCATCAAAGGCAAGTCCCAGAATGTGGGGGAGTTTTTCAATAAGAATCACTTCTTTTCCATCTTTTGTAAGCTCATCTGAAAATTCTGTACCAATAAACCCTGCGCCGATTATTACTACTTTTGTTATGTTTTTGAGCTTTTTTTGCATCTCATCAAGATACACTTTGTTTTTTGGCACGGTATAAACATGATTCAGTTTTACCCCTGGCAGCCAATCCGGGAAGTAGGGCGTCGAACCTGTTGCAATGACAAGTTTTTCATATTCTAGTACCGTTTCATTCTCCAGAGTGATCGTTTTCTCTTTGCAATCGATGGCTTTTACCTCATCATAAATAATATCTACACCACTGGACTCAAACATTTTTTCCGCAGGGAGAATATTGTTATCACTTGTTTGAACACTCCCAAAAATGTAGGGTATCCCGCAAGGGATTAATGTTTTTGGTTGGCGGGTTACAACCGTTACTGATTTTTCGGGATACACCCGTTTGCTGGTAGTGGCTGCTACTAAGCCTGCAGCGCTGCTCCCAATTACTAATACGTCTGTTTTCATACTCCTTAATTAAGTTTTAAGTGATTTTTCATGATAGGCATTCAGCGCTTCTTCCACGGTCAGGTTTTGTGCTCCGGTTAGCACCTTGATTCCTCTCTTTTCGAGTACCGCAGCAGCATTACCACCCGGTCCGTTGCCGGTTATTAATACCTGCGCCCCTGTTTCAAGCATTCGCTGGGCCGTTTTGGGGCCTGCGCCATGACCATCGGAGGCTGTATCGCGGTTGTCAATAAGGGTTACCTCATCGGTCTCCGTATCGATTACCCGGATATAAGAAGTCCTGCCAAACCGTGGGTCAATTTTTGAAGTGGCTTCTGTGCCTTGTGTTGTAATTGCTATTTTCATATTTTGTGGTTTCAATCTTATTGGTTGCTGTTATTTATCAAAATTTACCCCATAATGGGGTTTTGTAACAGGTTTTATTTAACGTGTTTTTTTTCTTCAATTATTTCTTTTAGCACTTTTTCCCATGCTGTTTTTATGGCTGTTTCGATCAGTGAATTGTCCATTTCCATCACGGACTTGCCTTCTTTTACTGCTTTTGAAAAATCATCATGGTAGGGGATGTCAGCCAGATGAAGGATGCCTTCGTTTTGTAGGTAATGCCTGATTTGCATTGCGGTTTCTGG
>RZYK01000377.1 GCA_009930355.1 Campylobacterota bacterium
GCCAGAATTAACTTCAAAAAACGTCTGCGAGGGGTGAACGTTGTTGATTAACATTATGTACCATCACGCCAATAAAGAGGTTTTTAGCAATAGTGTAGAGATGCTTGAAGCGCATTTTGCTTACATTAAAGCGCATTTTGCCTGCGTGCTTCCAGGGGAGAATATCACCCAAACCTCAGTATGTCTTACTTTTGATGATGGCTATTGTGATTTTTATTTTTTAGTCTATCCTCTCTTAAAAAAGTACCAACTCAAAGCGCTTTTAGCCTTCTCCAGTGCCTATCTTATTCCAAGCAGTTCTCTTTTACCAGAAGAGCGCATGGCATTTTCTCACCAAGAAGCCCACGCCAATTACAAACAAGGGACGTTTTGTACCATTGAAGAAATGAAAGAGATGATAGCCTCAGGATACGTCATGGTAGCCTCACATGCG
Organism: Campylobacterota bacterium; assembly: GCA_009930355.1. Classification (GTDB taxonomy): domain Bacteria; phylum Campylobacterota; class Campylobacteria; order Campylobacterales; family Sulfurospirillaceae; genus Sulfurospirillum. The sequence goes on from RZYK01000377.1 coordinate 434, forward strand.
CATTCACACACCAATCTTTGCCTTCCAAACACAGATATGGAGCTTGAAATTAAAACCTCTAAAACCCTCCTAGAAGAAGGCTTAGGCGTTGAAGTTTCGAGTTTTGTCTTTCCTTTTGGTAAATACAATGCTGCTATTTTAAAAGAAACCCAAAAACATTACCGCTTTATTTTTCGTATTGGAAACGCTTTGCAGAGCAATTTTTCAGGCATTCGAGGACTCAATTATCGCATCAACGGCGATGGCATGCAAACACCGCAGGCACTCTTTTGCTTTAAAAATCTCACGCTCTTTTGGCTCAAAGGCTTTTTCAAAAAGGTACTCGGATGAATCACATTTCCATTGTTATGATTGTTAAAAACGGTGCAAAGACCATTGAACGATCCCTCAAAAGCCTCCACGCCTTTGATGATGTCATCGTGTACGATAATGGCTCAAGCGATGCAAGCAAAGAGATCGCCAAAACCTTTGGCAACGTGAGACTCATTGAGGGTGAGTTTAAAGGCTTTGGGCCTACAAAAAATCAAGCCGCTTCCTTTGCCAAACACGATTGGGTGTTGATTTTGGATGCCGATGAAGTCATTGACGCTTCTTTATCTCAAGCACTCTTAAGCACACCCCTAGAAGATAAAACGGTTTATTTGCTTAACTTTTTAGCCTTTTATAAAGAGTTCCCCATTTATCATTGTGGCTGGAACAATCAAAAAATTAAACGCCTCTACAACAAAACCATCACCCGTTTTAATGACAACTATGTGCATGAAAATATCATCGATGAGGGTTTACATGTAAAGAGTTTTGAGGGAGGAAATATTGAGCATTACAGCTACCTTAGCATCAGCGATTTTATCATCAAAGCCGATCGCTACTCGAGCCTTTTTGCCAATGATTTTGTGGGTAAAAAATCCTCCTCTCCCGCCAAAGCTTTTTTCAATGGCCTCTACTCCTTTTTTAGAAGCTACATCTTAAAACGTGGCTTTTTAGATGGTTATCCAGGACTTATCATCTCCTTTTCGCACATGGTGACCAACTTTTACAAGTACATGAAACTCTACGAAGCCAACCGTGAAAGAGACGCACAGTGAAACCCCCGTTTTTTTG
>RZYK01000378.1 GCA_009930355.1 Campylobacterota bacterium
TTCTAAAAGCACGGGAATATGGGGAATGTTCACGCAAAATCCTTCGTTAAAATGTCTTTATTATAAACTATTAAGGCTTACAATCGCCTCATACGCCACATCCATCATGCGCTCAATCTCTTTACATGTAATGACATAAGGAGGCATAAAATAGACCACATTGCTCAAAGGACGAAGCATAACACCCTTTTTCATAGCATACTCAAAGATTTTAAGATTGACCCGAAAGTCAAGCGGATACTCTTTAAGTTCAACCGCTGCAATCATCCCTGTTTGACGTACCCATTGAACATTCGGAAGTGTTTTAAAACGCTCTGATTGTTTGCTAATAAACGCAATTTTTTCCTGATTTTTCTCCAACACAGCTTCTTTTTCAAACACATCCAATGTGGCATTTGCTGCTGCGCATGCTAAGGGATTTCCTGTGTAACTGTGGGAGTGCAAAAAAGCCTTAAATTCTGCATAATCACCATAAAAAGCATCATACACTTTTTGTGTGGTTAAAACAACAGAAAGAGGAAGATAACCACCCGTTAGCCCTTTTGAGAGTGTCATAAAATCAGGACTAACACCCGCATGTTCACACGCAAACATTTTCCCTGTTCTACCAAAGCCAACAGCGATTTCATCGGCAATGAGATGAATATCATACGTATCACAGAGTTTGCGAGCGAGAGTGATATAAAGCGGATGGTACATATGCATTCCACCCGCACACTGCACCAATGGTTCAATAATAAACGCTGAAATCTTTCCCTCATTTTCCCTAAAAACTTTTTCCAGTCCCACTGCCGCCTCACGAGCTGCTTCTTCACTTTGATTTTGAGGAACGGGAGCTTGTAAGGTTTGCAATAAAATATCTTCAAAAATCTCTTTGTAGAGTTTCACATCGCCTATAGCTAAAGCACCAATCGTTTCACCATGATAACTGTTGGAAAGAGAAACAAAAAAAGGACGTTTTTCCCCTCTGTTTTTGTGGTATTGAAAGCTCATTTTAAGCGCCACTTCAATGGCACTAGAGCCATTATCGGCGTAAAAGCACTTCACTAATCCTTGAGGAGCAATGGCACACAATCTTTGAGAGAGTTTGACAATAGGTTCATGTGTAAATCCTGCAAAAATAACATGTTCTAAGGTATCAATTTGCTCTTTTACTTTTTGATTAATATACGCATTACAATGCCCAAAAAGGTTGACCCACCATGAACTAACACCATCAATATAAGCGTTATTGTCAAAATCATACAAATAAACACCCTCTCCTCGCTTAATGGGAATAAGCGGCAGTGTCTCGTGGTCTTTCATTTGGGTACATGGATGCCAAATATGTTTTAAATCTTCTGTGATTATTATCTCTTTTTTCATGAACTAATTTCACCTTTTTGTTAGGGAATAAGAGCGAATTTATCGTTATTTAATAACAATGTAGTTAGAATTATATCAAAATACAATGTTTGACAAAGGGCAAGAATGATTACGTGGATGCAACGTCATAAAAAATATTTGGTAATCACCATCTGGATTAGTAC
>RZYK01000093.1 GCA_009930355.1 Campylobacterota bacterium
TTTGTTTTGTAAATTTCCACATCTTCTTTCATAGAAATGAAAATGGAATCTTTTAAAAACGTGTTAGGAAGATCAAAATTTTTAAGAGCGATAAGCTGTTTTTCGTAGTTTGTGTCAGTATTTAAAAATGCGTGGAGACTCTGAAATAGAAAAAAAAGGGTTATAAAAACCTTAAACATGCCTCTCCTTTACCATTAGATTTAGCTTAGATTGTACCTAATTTTATCTTTTCTAAAGCTTTAAAGAGTTTTTGGGCATTCTGAGTGGTCATAGTGTGAACTTCTGTTACACTTACATGTAAAAGCTCCGCCATCTTTTCAGCCACCAATACTGTGTACTCTGGAAGGTTCCGTTCTCCTCGGTGAGGCATCGGCGTAAGATAAGGGGCATCGGTTTCAATCAGCAATTTTTCACGTGGAATTAAAGGCAAAATATCGACCAATTGCTTGGCATTCTTAAAGGTTAAAACACCTCCAATGCCAAAATAAAATCCTTTTGTTGCTAAATCAAGTAAATGTTTAGAAGCATTATAACAGTGCAAAACACCACCGACTTCTGAGGCATTTTTTTCCAATAAAATATGTTTACTGTCCTCATTTGCATCACGAATATGCACAATCAAAGGTTTTTTAAATGCTTTTGCAAGCTCAATATGTTTGGCAAAAATCGCTTGTTGCTCTTTTTTTTCTAAAGCTTTTTCATTTTCACCTTCAGGCAAATGAAAATAATCAAGCCCACACTCACCCACCGCAACACATTTCTCATCTGCCAAAAATGTTCTCAGTACATCCTCATTATACTGTTCATGATGATACGGATGAATACCTGCTGCAAAAAAAACATGTTCATATTGATGCGAAAGTGCTTGTGCCCTTTCTAAATCATGAATATCAGCGCCAGGAATAATAATCCCTTTAACCCCTTTTTCATAAGCGCTGGCAATTACTTCATCTACATCATTATAAAAGCGTTCATCATCCAAATGGCAGTGGGTATCAATGATCATATTAAGCTACCTCTATTCTATTTCTACCATTTTTCTTTGCAATATAAAGAGCTTTATCCGCCTGATTAATCATCTCTTCAACACTCTCCAAATCACCAAATGTCACCCCAATGGAAACACTTACCGTTAAAGAATCTCCTTCTTTGGTTTTGATATGAATATGATTAACCGCACTTTTTAGTTTTAGAAAAAATTCTAAAGCTTTTTTCTGTTCAATATTTTTAAGAACTAAACAAAATTCATCACCACCAATACGTGCAATAAAATGATCATGCAAAAGATGCTCTTTAAGCGTTTTGGCAAGTTCTACAATCACCGTATCACCCACTCGATGCCCTAACGTATCATTAATCTGTTTAAAATTATCCACATCAATAAGTCCCAAAGCAAAAGGCTCATTACGCTTTTTTGCCTCTTTAAAATACTCTTGCATGGCATCAAAAAAGTAACGACGGTTGGCAAGGCCACTTAAAAAATCATTTTGTGCCATATCTTGAATTTTAGCAATATACTCTAAGGCATCCAATGAGTTATTGATTCGACACGCAATTTCTTCTCGTGTAAAAGGCTTATTAATAAAATCATTTGCGCCAATTTTTAGAAACTTTGCAGAAATAAGCTCGGTATTGGTTCCTGTCATCGCAATAATAGAAAGTTCATTTTTACTATAACGTTTACGCACCTCTTTGGTCAGTTCAACACCGTTAATCACAGGCATTTGAAAATCAGTTAAAATGAGTTTAATGTCAGGGTTGTCTTCTAAAAACACCAAGGCTTCCTCACCATGCGCAGCCACAATGACTTTAAACATTTGATGTTGCAATAAGGCTCTAATTTGTGAACGTGTCGCCATTGAATCATCCACAATCATCACTTTAATATCACGGTTTTTATGCAAGCGCTCAATAAGCGTAAAGATATAATTGACATCGTCAATATTGCCTTTGTAGACATAATCAATCACATCTTTTTTTAAAATAGCTTCACGAACCTCTTTATCCATAGAGCCTGTTAAAATAATGGAAGGAACTTTGTGCGCTAAGACCATATCTACTACTTCAGCATCAGGTGCATCGGGCAGATTTAAATCCAAAAGTGCTAAGAAATAATCACTATTTTTCTCAAGAAGCGCTTTGGCTTCAGCATAACTGTAAGCAACATCGACCTCAAATTCAAGACTGGATTCCATTTTTTTAACGATCAACTTCGAAAGTGCCTTGTTATCTTCTACCATTAAAATTTTTTCACGTGCCATACTTACCCTTATCGTTAATTCTCAAGAAGTGATTTTGCAAAAACCATCGCCTCTTCACTCACGTTTTCACCGCTTACCATACGTGCTAATTCCTTGATGCGTTCCTCATCTTTTAAAACGTGAACACGACTTACATGTAAACCATCTTTGGTAACCAAAAAATGCTGATTTGCCCGCGAGGAGAGCTGTGGTTGGTGTGAAATTGCAAAAATTTGGTACTTTGTAGAGAGTATTTTTAAAACATTGGCGACACTCATCGACTCTTTTCCGCTTAGGTTTGCATCAATTTCATCCAAAATCAACACACCTCCCTCTGAAAGCAAAAATTCGTTGTGCGTTGCCAAAAAAGCAAGACGTACACGATTGTATTCACCCGAACTGATTTTTTTCAAATCCACTTTTCCCAGATTTACATGTAAACTATCAAAACCATGCTCTGCTAAACTGCCTTTTTCTAAAGACAAATGAAGCGGTGGCATATAAAGCTGAGAAAGATAGTCATTTAAACGCTCTTCTAAAAGAGGCAAAGAAGCCACACGTACTTGTGAAATTTTTTCACTTTCTTCATTCACTTCTTTTTCAAGAAGCAACACATTTTTAGCTAATTGCGCCTTTTCAAAGGCAATATTTTCATAACGCGCTAGTTCTTCTTGCCGTTTTTGCCTATGCTCTAAAGCCTCTTCAATAGAACCATAGCGTTTTTTGAGCTGTGCAATTTTTTCAATACGATCTAACAAAGACTCCACATCAATTTCATCTAATGCTTCTAGCGTTTCATTTTGTTTTTCAAATAAAAGCCTAAGATCATTCATGCACGCATCAAAAAAACTTCCATCGGCTTCAATAAGTGTTAAGACTTCATTGACGCTACTCTCTAAATTAAAAATCGCCCCTGCTTTTTGCATAGCTTGCTCAATCTTCTCTTTTTTAGAGAGTGATTTTTTAAAGCTAATGAGTTCTTCATCTTCTCCTATTTTTGGAGAAACCTCATCTATTTTAGCAATTTCAAAGCGAGCAAACTCTTTTAGATCTTCAATTTTTCGCTCTTCTGCTTCAATAACATCAAGCTCTTCTTTGAGTGTTTTATAGGAAAGATAAAGCGTCTCAAACGCTTCAATATTCTTTACATGTAAAGAGTTTTTAGAAGCACACACGCCATCTAAAAGCTTTAAAAGACGACTGTTTTCAAACTCACTGTTATCTTTGACAGAGAGATAATTCACAAAATGATGCGAAAGCTCGACCATCCCTCTTTTTGAAACGGTTTGCGCATTAATAAAATAACGTGCATTTTTCGCTTTAAGGGCTTTAAACACATTAGGTTCTTCTTCTTCAAAACCAAATGTTTCAAGCCCTAATGTTTTAGCAATAGTTGCTTCAATAATATCCGCATGCACATCACCATAGCCAAATAATGAAAGCAATCCATTTAGTAAAACGGATTTCCCAGCACCACTAGGTCCCGTAAAAACAATCAACCCGTTTTCAAATTCAATATCGCATTCTGTAAACGAAAGATGGTTTTTAATCAACAATCGCTCTATCACACATGCCCCCAATGTAATTTCTTTTTTAAAATATCAAAATAGTCTCGATCTAAACTATGAATCAAAGCAGCTCCTTGCTTCGCACTGCGTACACAAACCCGTTCAATCTCATTCATCTGATACGTATCTTGACCATCTATCACAATGACCGTATCCCCATCACTTTCAAACGCAATTTCAAAATCAACAGGCAAAACCAGCGGTCTTTGAGAAAGTGAGTGCGGACAAATCGGTGTTAAAATCAAAGCTTCCGTCAAAGGATACACCACAGGCCCTCCAGCAGAGAGATTGTAAGCCGTTGAGCCTGTCGGCGTCGAGACAATCAGTCCATCTCCATAATAAGAATTAAATAATTTACCATCGACATATGCCTTAATAGTACTCATATGGGATATCTTAGAGCGAGAGAGAACGATATCGTTAAACGCTACAATTTTTTCAATTTTATCTTTTACATGTAAAGATATTTCTAGCATCATTCGTGTATCAATTCGGTAGTTTCCCAAAAACAACTCTTCAATAAAATGGCTTATTTCATCCGTTTGAATGTCTGTTAAAAAACCTAATTGCCCCGCATGAATTCCTAACACGGGCTTATGGTACGCAAAACTTCTACGGCAGAGTGAAATCAGTGTTCCATCGCCACCTAAAGAGATGAGCAAATCGCTTTCAAAGCACAATGATTCAAAAGAAACACCTTTCATCTCTAGCATATGAGCACTCTTCTCTTCAACGAGCATCTGCACACCATGGCGCTTTAATGCTGTTTCAATTTCACAGACATACCCCCGTAAAGAGGTATCATTGGGCTTGCAAACAAGTCCTACGGTTTTGATGGTAGTTAAAGGATGAGTATGATGAGTTATTTTCATGATTTCATTCTAGCGTGTCTTTTATTAATCAACGATTATGCTATAATTCGCCCTTATTACGAACTTTTAACGAGTTCAAAATCTAAGGAGAAAAAATCATGAAACACCTCTTTTTTATCGCTCTTTCCCTACTGCTTTTTAGTGGATGTGCGTATAAAAATGAACCCTTGAGCCTCGCGTCTTACAAATCAGAATACAAAGGTCCTTTGTTGCGTAACAATAAAACCATTTATGTACGTTTTGTTCAAGATTTGCGTGTGAAAAAAAATACGATTGGGTATATTGATCAAAAAGGTGGAGACACCATCAATTTTTTTAGCAATGAAAACTTTGCAGAAAAATATACAGAAGGTCTAGGGTATGCCCTTAATCTTGCAGGCTTTAACACCGATGCAACCAAAAGTGAAGCCTCTTTAGTGGTTGAAATCTACATTAAAGACATTCAACTCATTTACAATGATAAAAATTTTGATGCCAACCTAAGAGGTGAAATTGAAATTGAAGTCATTGCACGAAAAGGCGACGAAGTGATTACCCAAAACTTTCGTCAAAAAGGAAGTAAATGGATCGCACCTTCTTACAGTTCTAAGGACTTAGAGCCTTTCTTATACTCCTTATTTGCAGACAGTATTGACCAAATTGTTTTACGTTTAACTCGTATGTAAAAAACTTACAAGAGGAATATTTATTCCTCTTTACCAATTACTCACCACAACCCTATTTCTTCCATATTTTTTCGCCAAGTAAAGCGATTGATCGCTCTCTTCTAATAACGCTTCTTTGTCCGTAATAATCGGACTTAAGGAACAAAGCCCTATACTAATAGTCACTTGAACAACTTCTTGCATCGTTGCGATCGTCGCAACTTTCGTCTGCTCAACTTTTTCACGCAAACGCTCTGCTAAAATAGCAGCTTCTTCTTTTGTTGTATTAGGAGTAATAATAACAATTTCTTCACCCCCATAACGTGCCACAATATCACTATCACGCACGACATTTTGAATGATTTTTGAAAGTGTTTGTAGCACTTCATCGCCTACGGTGTGACCGTATGTATCATTAATTTTTTTAAAATGATCAACATCAATAAGCATAAGGGTTAAGGGTAATTTATACCGTGTTGAAAGCGCCACTTCCTCACTAATACGCTGATCAAAATAACGTCTGTTACGAAGTCCTGTAAGAGCGTCAGTAATGCTTTCTTGTTTTAAAACGGCTAAATCTTTGATATCATTGGTTGTTTTAAGTGCAAGTTGTCCTACAAAAGAAACAAAAACTCCTCCTAAAAAGAGAAGTGAACTGGGTATCAAAGAGAGCATACTAAGCGAATCACGAAACATCCAAAGTGTCCCTGCAAAAAGAAAATATCCTACAATAAACAAAAAAATCAATAAACGCAAGATCTTCCATTTCGCTTTGAATTTTCCATCGGGAAATTCTGCAATCAACTGCGTTATTGGCGTAAGAGGAAGAACTAAAAAAACGACACCAACACCCAAAAGTAAAAGCTCAAATAGAAAAAGAAATGAATACATATAACCCCAAAATTAAAAGATTTTTTTTGCGATGCGAAAAGATTGTAGCACAAAAAATAACAAGATACTCTAAATAAACTAAAGAAAAGCTAGCTTTAGCTATACTCATCCTTTAAAAAACGACAACTAAAGGGGTTCTTTCAACCCTTCACTTAGGAATAAACATTGAGAAGTCATTATTGTACAGATTTAGATGTTGCCAACATCGGCGAGATCGTAGAAGTGTGTGGTTGGGCAAATAGTCATAGAGATCACGGTGGGGTTATTTTTATTGACCTCCGTGATAAATCAGGACTTGTACAACTGGTGTGTGACCCAGAAGATAGCACAAAAGCGCATGAGATTGCTTCATCTATCAGAGATGAATTTGTGCTTAAAGCAAAAGGCCGTGTGAGAGCCAGAGGTGAAGGGCTTGAAAATCCACGCCTTAAAACAGGCAAAATCGAAATTGTGGTCGATGAACTGATTGTTGAAAATGCCAGTGAAACGGTTCCTTTTGTGATTGGAGATAACAATGTTGGAGAGGATGTCCGTCTTAAATATCGTTATTTAGACCTTCGTAATGCCAAAGCCTATGAAATCTTCAAACTCAGAAGTAAAGCTACCGTTGCGGTGAGAAACTCTTTGGATGCACAAGGCTTTTTAGAGGTAGAAACACCTATTTTGACCAAATCCACGCCTGAGGGTGCGCGGGATTATTTAGTACCAAGCCGTGTTCACAATGGAGAATTTTACGCCCTTCCCCAATCTCCTCAGCTTTTCAAACAACTTTTAATGTGTGCGGGTTTTGATCGCTACTTTCAAGTAGCAAAATGTTTTCGTGATGAAGACTTACGAGCGGATCGTCAACCTGAATTTACCCAAATTGATATTGAGATGAGCTTTTGTAACCAAGAAGATGTCATGAAAGTAACCGAAAATCTTTTGCGTGATGTCTTTAAGGCATGTGGTCATGAAATTAGCATCCCTTTTAATCGTATTCGTTTTAAAGAAGCAATGGAAAAATACGGCTCAGACAAACCAGACCTTCGTTATGACCTTAGCATGATTGACGTCATCGATATTTTTGCAAACTGTAAAAATGAGATTTTCAGCAACATTGCCAAAGATACAAAGAAAAACCGCATTAAAGCACTCAAAGTTCCTAATGGCGATAACATCTTCTCAAAACGCCAAATGCAAAGTTTTGAAGAATATGTTC
>RZYK01000094.1 GCA_009930355.1 Campylobacterota bacterium
TTTTTTCTTTTTACCCATCTTTAACTCCTTTGTGATAAATAAAATAACATTTTAATTTAAAAAAGATTTAGTGTTCTTCGCTACAATAAAAAATATTTTTACAAAAGGTGATTTTGTGCAACACATTATACGCTGTTTCTTTACAATGCTTTTTTGTTTTTCTTTTTTATGGAGTGCGGAACGACCAAAAGTTTTAACGCCAGAGGAGGCCTTTCATATTAGTGCTACACAAGATTATCAAGGTGTGATGATTGATGTAAAATTAGGCGAGGGTATTTATGTGTATGATGATAAAATTACACTGACAATTACGAGCCCAAAAATTCTTAATATTACATCTTTTGTTGAACGTCCAAAAGCCCAAATCTACAATGATACCTTAACGCAGCGTCACTCTTTCACACTCTTTATACCTAACCTTTTACTTGAAAATGAGATTAAAAAAGAACCGTTTACTTTAAAACTCTCCTATCAGGGATGTTCTGAACTTGGTATTTGCTATCAGCCTATGACAAATGAGTTTCATTTCAATACCAATACTCCTTTAAATAAAACAGCACTCTCTGAACAAGATGCCATTGCGGCACAACTAATGCAAGGGAATATTTTTTGGGTATTGCTTAGTTTCTTTGGTTTTGGTTTGTTACTTTCCTTAACGCCATGTATTTTTCCTATGATTCCTATTTTATCATCCATTATCGTATCGCAGCCGAGTCTTAAGATGAATGCTAAAAAAGGTTTTTTACTCTCTTTAGTGTATGTTTTAGCTATGTCTTTTGCGTATACATTAGCAGGCATTTTAGCAGCTCTTTTTGGAGCAAATTTGCAAGCTTCTTTGCAAAATCCATGGGTTATCTCTGCTTTTAGTACTATTTTTATTCTTTTAGCTCTTAGCATGTTTGGGTTTTATGAGATTAAAATGCCTTCATTTATTCAAACGAAAATTAGTAAAAAAACAGGAGAAATGCAAACACAAGGAGTATTTGGTATTGCAGTTATGGGATTTTTATCTGCACTTATCGTTGGTCCTTGTGTTGCTGCTCCACTAGCGGGTGCTTTAATTTATATTGGGCAAAGTGGAGATGTTGTACTCGGAGGTTCAGCCCTTTTTGTGATGAGTTTGGGGATGGGTGTTCCCTTATTGTTAATAGGAACAGCTGCAGGTCGCTATATGCCACGTCCTGGTCTTTGGATGCAAACAATAAGCGCTCTTTTTGGAGTGGTGCTTTTAGGCGTAGCCCTTTGGATGCTTTCACGGATTATTCCTGCCTCATTGAGTATGGCATTGTGGAGTTTTTTAGTGGTGAGTACAGCGATTTATTTTGGCGCACTTGAACCTTCAAAAGAAGGATTAGCAAAACTTTTAAAGAGTTTTTGGCTTTTGTGTTTAGTGTATGGGATTCTTTTGTTTATTGGTTTTATCAGTGGTGCCACCAATCCTTTGCGTCCTTTGGAAACATTAACCTCAAAAGGTGTTGTTGAAACAAGCACATCGTCACTTTTTACGAAAGTAAAGAGCCTTGAAGAATTTAATATACAGCTTCAGGCATCGAAAAAACCTGTCATGTTGGATTTTTATGCGGATTGGTGTGTGAATTGTGTTGAGTTTGATCAGCTTACTTTTAGAGATGAGCGAGTTAAGGCAAAACTGGCTCATTTTACATTGTTAAAAGCCGATGTGACCTATAATACCCTTGATGATAAAGTTCTTCAAAAAGCGTTTAATATTTATGGTCCTCCTGCTATTTTATTTTTTAAAGAGGGAAAGGAAGTCCAAGAATTACGTTTGGTTGGCTTTAAAAATGCCGATGAATTTTTGGCACATTTAGATAAATTAGGAGTGTAGTATTGTGGCAATGCATGTAGTTTTAATTGTAGAGGTTGAGGGGTTAAAAAGTAAAGAAGCGTTTGAAAAACATTTGAAAAAAGAGGGTTTTATGCCGATTCTTGATGAAGAATTTGCCTATGAAGGGGATACCTCAACGCATCTTTTTAGCACTCGTGCATTTATTTTAGAAGTGACAGAAAAAGGCTTGAAAAAATCAGGTTTTAATGCGTGTAAAATTATGTTTCAAGTGGGAGAAAATCCTATGGAAGCGTATCTTTACAATCTTGAAAAAGATATTTTTGAAGAGGTAAAACTCTAAACAGAAAGAGCAAATGCTCTTTACTGTTTATTTTGAAAAAAAAGTAAGTGCTCGCTCTAAATCTTCCTTAGTATCAATACCAAAACTTTGACTTTGAACTTCAACCATGGCAATAGTGTATCCATGATAAATTGCACGGAGTTGTTCTAGTTTTTCAATATGTTCCAATGGAGCATAAGGCAAAGAACAAAACGTTTCAAGCGATTTTTTGCGAAATGCATAAATTCCTAAATGTCCAAAATAGCCATCAAATCCACCTTCTCTATCATAGGGAATTTGACTTCTTGAAAAATATATAGCTTGTTCATTTGCATCTAAAATCACTTTGACAAGGTTAGGATCTTTTACATGTAAAGATTCTATTTTTTTACACGCACTGGTTACCATGGCGTTCGTTGTTTTTGCTTTTTCAATCACTTTTTGTACAACAGCTTCTTCAATAAACGGCTCATCGGCTTGCACATTGACAATGATTTCATCTTCATTTAGACCTAGTTTTGAAGCAGCTTCATTTATCCGATCTGTTCCACTTTGATGTTTTTGTGAGGTTAAAATAGCTTTGAAGCCATACTTCTGTGCTAAATTGACAACTTCCTCAGTATCGGCTGCAATTGCTACATCATCAAGATTTTCTACTCGTTTTGCCGTTGCAATAACCATGGGAAGCCCATGAATATCAGCTAATATTTTATTTGGAAATCGGGTAGAAGCAAGGCGTGCAGGGATAATAATCACTTACAATCCTTTTTACATGTAAGATTTAAAAAATCAAAAATTTCTGCTTCAATACCTGCTTTTTCAACAACTTTATCATGAATAACAGGTTCATTAAAAAGAGTGCTTATACATTCAGGAATCTTTACATGTAAAGATTGGCTAATGCCTTCAAGTGCTTCTTTATCGCTATATTTGATACTGTCTTGATTAATAGCATTAAGCATGGTTGGTGCAAATTTTGTCCATTCCGCAGTAGAACACAACACACAAGGTAAAGGTTTGACTTTAAGCGTTTGATAGGCCTTAAGGCATGTCGCTGTATGTGGGTCTATAATGTAGCCTTTGTCGGCATAATGCTTGATTTGTTCTTTGCCAAATGCATCATCACAATAGACTGCTGCAAAATCTTCTTGAAGCAGTGCTAATTCATCTGCATTAAGGGTGTAAATGTTTTTTTCTTTGAGTGATTCCATAAGCTCTTTTGTACGTGTTGCCCCAAGCTTATCACATAAGACACGCTCGACATTGGATGAAATGAGAATATCCATTGCAGGGGAGGTTGTTTGAAGCAGATGGCGATTGCGAAGGTCATACACACCGGTTGTGATTAAATCAGTCAAGATATTATTGATATTAGAAGCAATGAGAATTTTCTCAATAGGAAGTCCCATTTTTTTTGCATAATATGCACCTAGGGCATTACCAAAATTACCACTAGGGATAATGGTATAAAATGGTTTTCCATTCTCAATTTTGGCTTGTTTAAGCATGGCAACATAGGCATAAATATGATAAATAATTTGAAAAATAATGCGTCCAAAATTGACTGAATTTGCAGCACTCAGTTTAATATTCTTTTTTTCTAATGCTTCTTTGAAGGTAGGTGAAGCAAGCAAAGATTTAAGAGCACTTTGCGCATCATCAAAATTACCATGAATTCCAATAACCTTCACATTATCACTTTTTTGAGTCGTCATTTGAAGGCGTTGTACATCGCTAGTACCACCATCTGGATAAAGACATGCCACTTTTATGTTGGGTTTATTTGCAAAAGTATCTAGTGTAGCAGGTCCTGTATCTCCACTAGTCGCTGCCAAAATAAGATACTCTTCGTTTAGTTTTTGTGCAAGATGAGAGAGAATATAACCAAACGGCTGTAATGCCATATCTTTAAAAGCACGAGTTGGTCCGTGATAAAGTTCATTAACAAATAAATCATCTTCAATTTGACTTAGAGGTGTAGGATTATTTGCATCATCAAAGTTGTCATATAAGGAGACAGCTTTTTGCATGATTTCTTCTTCAATATCAATATTAAAAAGTCTTAAAATATCAAGCGTGATCTCTTTATAGCTTTTTGTAGCAGCATTTTCAAAAAAAAGTGCATCAATTTTGGGTAAAGTTTCAGGGACATACAATCCACCAAAACTTGCACTTGGATTTAAAATAGCGTAGGAGAAAGGTACCTTCGTTGGTTTGATTCCATCGTTTCCACGGGTTTCAATAAACATCATTTTTTCCTTATTCTTTAATAATGGTGCCAATACCATCTTTGGTAAAAAGCTCTAATAAAATAGAGTGTTCAATACGCCCATCAATAATATGTGCACATTCAACGCCTCCACGAATCGTCTCTAAGCAGGCATCAACCTTTGGAATCATGCCACCGCTAATGGTGCCATCTTTTTTAAGTGCTTTGATTTTTGTTTTATCAAGGCTTGAAATGAGATTACCTTCTTTGTCTAAAACACCTGGTGTGTCAGTGAGAAAAATAATTTTCTTTGCTTGCAGAGCAACCGCTATTTTACTGGCTGCTAAATCAGCATTAATGTTATACCCTGGATGATCTATGTCATCGCCTGCTGCAATAGGAGCAATCACAGGAATAAATTTCTCACGAATCAGATGTTTGAGTACTTTCTTATCAATTTTTGTAATGTCACCCACCAGTCCATATTTTCCATCATCCATAGGACGTGCATGCATAAAATTGGCATCTTTACCTGTAATACCAATGGCCTTGGCTCCATGATGATTCAAAAGTGTGGTGATTTCTTTATTAATGCTACCACTTAAAACCATTTCGACCACTTCCATAACCTGATCATCCGTGACACGTAGTCCATCAATAAAATTACTTTTAACTTCTAATTTATCCAAAAGTGCGTTGATTTTTTTACCACCACCATGGACGATAACGGGTTTAATACCGACTAGATAGAGTAAAACAATATCTTGAGCAAATTTTTCTTTTAAGGCTGGATTAATTTGTGCAGCGCCACCGTATTTAATAACAATTGTTTTTTTACTAAATTGTTTAATGTACGGAAGTGCGTCCATTAAAATTTGTGCTTGTTGAATTTTCTTATGCACGATGTATCCTTTAGGATAGATGAGAGGTGCTATTTTAGCGTTTAAGAGCTAAAAGTGTGTTGATGTTTGCTTTTGTTTGCTCTGTAATCTTGATGTCAAGTTTTAAGAGTGAAAGAGGAAGTTCAAAGCCCGCCATTTTTACTGCATCTTTTTGTGTGGTGAGAATGGAACTTGCCTGATGCGTTTCTAGAAGGGAAAGAAGTTCTTCTTCTGTGTACATATAATGATCTTCAAAGGTCACTTTTCCAATGACATTATCAGGCAAATAAGCATTTAATCTACTGGGCTTAGAAATAGCCGTGACCAAAAGCATACGAGGTGTTGGATCGATGATTTCAACATGACGGGTAAAATCTTCATTTTCACAAATGACTAAATCTGCACGATTGTATAAAAAACGAGGTTCTCTATAAGGTCCGCTTGGAAGGCAAAAGGAGTTGTTGGGTTCAGGGTTTGGTTTCATTAAAATATCAATTTTTGCAATAGTGCTTTTTGAAAATCCATCATCCAAAAAGATAAGTTTAACTCCCTTTTTTTTAGCAACACGAATCGCCTCAATACGGTCTTCACTTACAATAACTGTAGCATTGGGAAGTGATTTTGCGTAAAGCATAGCTTCATCGCCGCTTGCTAGCGCATCACACATAATTTGACCATTTTCAGAAACTAAAATAAGACCTTGAGATTTACGCCCATAGCCCCGAAGAATAATGCCTACATGTGTGTATTCTTTAGCTAAGGCAATGCAAAAAGGTGTTTTACCGTTACCCCCAACGGTTAAGTTGCCAATACTAATAATGGGAATGTTAAAAGAGCGTTGGTGTTTTTCTCCCCAATAGCGTTTCCATAATACAACAGCACAATAAAGAAGACTGAGTGGCAATAAAAGATATGAGAGTAATTTTTGAAAAAAGGAAGTTGGGTAGAAGAGATAAGCTTCTACCCATAAAACACATTGAGAACGGTTAACCACGACTTTTAGCGATCTCTTTGATTTGTTCACAAATATAAAGCACATCTTTGTCGCTTAAGCTACAATAAATAGGCAACGATAAAATTTGTTGATAATTACTCAATGCTTTTGGAAAATCATTAACACGCAAATTATATTTTTGCTTGTAATAACTTAAAAGATGCATTGGAATATAGTGAAGTGCTGTATAAATGCCACGTTCTTTAAGCTCTTTAGCAAAGTTATCTCTGTTTTTATCAATTTTAATAATATACTGTGAGTACACATGATCACGTTTTTTAATGGGTGTGGAAACATGTGGGCAAGATGCAAGTTCTCGGTTATAGATATCTGCAATTTCTAATCGTCTTTCGATAAATTGTTCATTTTTTTCTAATTGCCCAATAGCAAAGGCAGCATTAAGTTCATTCAAGTCATATTTGAGCCCAATATCAACAACATCATACACGTAGCCTAAATTACCAAATTTATCCCAACCTTCACTAACAATCGCATGATTGCGAAGTAATCTGGCGCGGCTTGCAAGTTCAGGGTCTTTTGTAGTTAGCATACCTGTACTTGAAATAGAATAGTTTGCTTGTGGATTAAAGCGAAAGACTGT
The DNA here is from genome assembly GCA_009930355.1 of Campylobacterota bacterium. Classification (GTDB taxonomy): domain Bacteria; phylum Campylobacterota; class Campylobacteria; order Campylobacterales; family Sulfurospirillaceae; genus Sulfurospirillum. The sequence continues at coordinate 6,812 of RZYK01000094.1, forward strand.
GATATCCGCTTCAAGTGATCCAATTTGTTTATTCTTATACGTTGCACCAAGTGCAGCAGTTGCGTCTTCTACAATTTTAATATCATACTCTTTTGCCAGAGCATAAATTTTTTCTAATTCTGCTGGTTGACCTGCAACATGACTGATAAAAGCACCTTTTAGTTTTTTGGCTGTGTTATTTTTAAGTACATTTTCTAATTGCTCAACATCAATATTAAAGTCATCTTTATCAATATCTACAAAAATAGGCTCTGCATCAAAATGTCTAATAACTTCAGCCACAGAAGGAAAAGCATTGACTGAACAGATGATTTTATCACCACGTTTTAAATCAAGCGCACACATAGCAAGATGCATGGCTGCTGTTCCATTGACGGTTGAAATCGCATCACCGCATGGAATGTATTTCATAAATTCTTGCTCTAAGGTGACAACTTTATTGGCTTTTTCTAAATCTAAAACTTCGTTAATGAGTGTTCGTTCTCTTTGGTCTATCAGGGGTTTATAAAATGGTATTTCTCGCATAATGTTCCTTTATTGTATTGCGCTAAGATTTGCTATAAGG
>RZYK01000379.1 GCA_009930355.1 Campylobacterota bacterium
ATTTTTAATGGCGAAATTATTGATAGAGAAGCGTTGAAACAAAACGTACTTCAAAAAATTATAATGCGCGACCATGTAATTGAAATAAAGGAAATAGTGTGAAACAGACCACATTAGCTAAAGTAGTGAGTGGTATTGGAATAGGATTACATAAAGGTGAACCTATCAAAATACGGCTTGAGCCTTTGGAAGCAAATAGTGGCATTGTTTTTTATCGAGACGATGTTGGTTTATCGGTTCAGGCATTGCCACAAAATGTTGTCAATACACAAATGGCAACGGTTATTGGGAATTCAAACCATTATATTTCTACGATTGAGCATTTACTCTCTGCTGTCTATGCATACGGTATTGATAATATACGCATTGTTGTGGATGGTGCAGAAGTTCCTGTTATGGATGGCAGTAGTGCAAGTTTTTGTATGATGCTTGATGAAGCTGGAATTCGAAAATTAGAGGCAACAAAACGATTGTTAGTCATTAAAAAAGAGATAGAAGTGAGTGAGGGTACAAAATTTGTGCGGGTTTCACCTAGTAGTAAACCAACCTATAATTTTATGATTGATTTTAATCATCCCTCTATTGGAAAGCAAGAATACAGTTTTGAGTTTAGCAAACGAAATTTTATTGAAGAGATAGCTAAAGCACGTACGTTTGGATTTTTAAAGGATGTACAAATGTTACGTTCTCGTGGTCTTGCGTTAGGGGGATCTTTGGATAATGCTGTTGTTATGGATGAGACAAAGATTTTAAATCCTGAAGGATTGCGATTTTCCAATGAATTTGTAAGGCATAAAATTTTAGATGCTATTGGAGATCTCTCTTTGCTTGGGGCTCCTTTTTTAGGGGATTATACATCTCATGCGGGAAGTCATAATCTTAATCATGAGCTAACAAAAGCAATTTTAAGAGATCCAAGTAATTATGAAATTAAAACCTTGAGTGCTGAAAAAGCATATGAGTTTGAAAAGGTATATGCATAAAAACGGCCGTTGACATTGTTGTTATTACACTTACTTCACCTTTACATGTAGGGATTTATGATGATAATCAACTGATTAAAACCTTTGAAACAGTAGAGCAAACCAGTGAAGCTTTACCAATACTCTTTCAAAAAATATTAAAAGAGTATTGTCCTGTTAGGCTTTTTTTTGCTAGAGGTCCTGGCAGTTTTATGGCAATTAAAATAACGTATATTTTTTTAAAAACATTGAGTATCTCTTTAAATATTCCTCTTTTAGCCTGTGATGGGTTTAGGTTTAATGAAGGCAGACCCATTCGAGCAATGCGTAATCTTTATTTTATTAAAGCAGAAGGTCTTATTGTTACAAAACGTTTTAATGATGAGATAGAACAAAAATTTATGCTACCTCATGTTTTAAATGAAGCATTTTTCAGTGAAGATATTGAACCACTTTATATGTTACCAGCAGTTTAGGAGTCGTGTGTGAAAATAAGAATTCCCGCAACCAGTGCAAATTTAGGACCAGGATTTGATTGTTTAGG
>RZYK01000380.1 GCA_009930355.1 Campylobacterota bacterium
ACTAGACCGCCATGCTACATTGGATGAAGAAACCCTTGTTAAAGAGAGCCTTAAAATTGCCAGTGAACTGTGTATTTATACGAATGATCGTATTAAAACCTTTGTTTTAGAGAGTAAAGAAGCATGAATTTAACACCCAAACAAATTGTCTCATACCTCGATGAATATATTATCGGTCAATTTAATGCAAAAAAAGCAATTGCTATAGCTCTTCGTAACCGCTATCGTCGTCTTAAACTTGAGGGCGATATGGCAGAAGAAGTCATGCCTAAAAACATTTTAATGATTGGCTCAACAGGTGTGGGTAAAACAGAAATTGCACGCCGTATGGCAAAAATGCTATCACTCCCTTTTGTCAAAGTCGAAGCTAGCAAATATACAGAAGTCGGCTTTGTTGGGCGCGATGTAGAGTCTATGGTAAGAGATTTAATGATGGCGTCCATTAACCTTGTTAAAGCAGAGCATAAAGAAAAGAATCAAGAAGACATTACTTTACATGTAGAGAAAACGATTGTTGAAAAGTTGCTTCCGCCATTACCCAAAGGTGTCAGTGAAGAAAAAAGAATAGATTATGAAAAAAGCTTTGAAAAAATGCGTCAAAAGCTAAGAGATGGCGAATTAGATGAACTTAAAATAGAAATAGAAATTTCACAAAACAGTAGTGATTTAGGGGATTCTACGCTCCCCCCTGAAATGATAAAAGTGCAAGAATCTTTTATAAAGATATTAGGTGCCGGGCAAAATGCAATAAAAAAAGAGATGAAAGTTAAAGATGCAAAAGAGGTCTTAAGAGCAGAAGCTAGCGAAAAACTTCTTGATATGGAAGCTGTAAAAAGTGAAGCAAAAGAACGTGCACAAAATGGTGGTATTATTTTCATAGATGAAATTGATAAAATCGCTGTCAATGCTTCTCAATCACACCGAAGTGACCCTAGTAAAGAGGGTGTACAACGGGACTTACTTCCCATTGTTGAAGGAAGTGATGTTAATACAAAATATGGAAGTATCAAAACAGATCATATTTTATTTATTTCCGCGGGGGCATTTCATCTAAGTAAACCAAGTGATTTAATTCCTGAACTTCAAGGTCGTTTTCCACTACGTGTGGAATTAAGTTCATTAACAGAAGAAGTTTTGTACCAAATTTTAACGCAACCGAAAAATTCATTGCTTCGTCAATATCAGGCTTTATTACAAACAGAAGGCGTAGAGCTCATTTTTGAAGAAGATGCCATTAAAGCTATTGCAAAAATTGCCCACATGACTAATGAAAAAACTGAGGATATTGGCGCAAGACGTTTACATACCATTATTGAAAAAGTGCTAGAGGACATCAGCTTTACTGCCGATGAACACACAGGCGAAACTTTACATGTAAAGAAAGAACTTGTCCATGATAAACTGGATGCTATTGTTGAAAATGAAGACAGTAGCCGTTATATTTTATAATTAAAAAGAAGCAAAATGAACGAAAAAACAAAAACAGGGTATGTTGCCGTTATT
>RZYK01000381.1 GCA_009930355.1 Campylobacterota bacterium
GTTGTTTCACACCTTCAGCCAATTGCTTAGAATCCATTTCAAATAGCTCCTGCAAAATTTCGTCTGAATAGGCCTGAACTTCAATTTTTATCTGTTTCATATCGTTTCAATTTAAAATCCGAACAATCGATCAAAACTCACCTGAGCCTGATTGTTCTCAGTGTAATATTGTATGGTTTTATCAATCTCATTTCTACTTGAAGAATTGAGAGTCGTCAAAAATCGATCATAAATCCCGGAAATAATTGCCATAAGAGCACGGGTGTCATTCGAAGCTCTCTTGTTGCCTGGTACGGAGGTTAAAACTCTATATCTCTTTTGAAAAATATTTTCAGTGAAATTTTTCCCATGGTGGTAATATTCCCTGAAAATAAATAAGGTAGAGTAAAATTGAAACATACCATGGATCGCTACATAAATATCATCGATCTCTCTTTCCGGAAAATTCTGCATCAATATGAAAGCCATGGCATCCGCTTCATATTCTTTGTAGTTCTCTTTGTCTTGGAAGAGTTCATTGAAACCCTCAATCGTGATATGCTGCTGCAAGTGCGTGTGGTCAAAATGATTGAATCCAAAGTGCGCTATCTCATGCAAAAAATTAAAAGTCGATTGAAAATGGGCAACCCTTTTTGCATGTGTATAGATTCCTTCGTCATGAATCCGGACTCTTGGCAATGCTGTCAGTCTCACATCCGTTGGATCACAATAATGGAGGAAAAATGGAAACAGCGATTTGAATATCAATGCATCATTCTCCTCCAACGTGTGTGCATGCCAGTTTTGGATCAGTGAGAATAGAATGATCATGTAGTTTTTATAGAAACATTTTGTAAGAATGGGAAAAGTGATTTTTCCATCTGCATGAATCTCGATATTAATGGTTGCCATTGTTCTGATGTGAACCGTCGTTTTCCTGACGATCTCTTTCAACTGCTCATCTTTACAGTACGCATCAACATCGTTATACATATTTGTAATCCAACAGGGTCTGTTGTGGACCATATAATCATTCTCAGCTAAAACGATGGCTTTTGCCGCTAACGACTGAAATAATTCTTTCTCCTGATGCATCAGCGTCACATCTTCATCTCCTTCTTCAATGCCTAATAGCACACTATTGCGCAATAAGTAGTAGTAAATCTCGTGCTTTCTCGCCATGACCTCTGAAGACATTACCTTACGTGCAATATCGAGCCTTGATATTGGACTTTCTTCCTTGAAAAAAATCTCCTCAAGATCATTAAAATCATCCAGATCAAACAAGATTTTCATGATCATATATTATGGGAACACCTTAACTAAATATGACTTAACTTTGTCCTCATATACCATTGTTGAGTTAAGTAGTACAGAATGACGCACATCGTGTTATTTACGCATTAAAAATACAACATTCCTGTTCATTCGATTTATAACATTCGTCTATTGAGAAAGAAGCGTAAAAAGGAACAATATTTAACATATTGTTTGTCTGATTATTACGTGCCTTTTGATTTTTT
>RZYK01000382.1 GCA_009930355.1 Campylobacterota bacterium
TAGAATTATATCAAAATACAATGTTTGACAAAGGGCAAGAATGATTACGTGGATGCAACGTCATAAAAAATATTTGGTAATCACCATCTGGATTAGTACTATAGCATTTGTAGGAGCTGGTTTTGTGGGATGGGGTGCTTATGATTTAAACAAAGATCGTGCTGCCTCTGTTGCCAAAGTTGGTCATCGAACTATCTCTGTTAAAGAGTTTCAATCTGCTTATGCTAATCACTACAATTTTTATAACAATCTCCTTCAAGGTCAATTAACACAAGAACAAGCTGAACAAATGGGTTTGGATAAGATTGTGATGAGTAGCCTTATCAATCAAACACTATTACTTAATTACGCAGATGAAATTGGTCTTATGGCAAGCAAAAAAGATGTGATAGAACGTCTTAGAAACAACCCGAATTTCCAAAACAATGGCGTTTTTAGCAAAGAGTTATACTATTCTATCCTCAAATCTAATCGTATCAATCCGAATGATTATGAGCATGAATTAACCAAAGAAATTTTATATACAAAATTAGAAAACTTTTTTAAACTTCCTGCTTCTAAAAAAGAAATTGAAATTTTCACTTCTGCTTTTTTTATGGAAGATCGGTTGGCTATCAATACAATTACATTGGATCCAAATGAAGTTAGCATAAACGAAGAGGCAATTAAGGAATATTGGGAAAAGAATAAAACCAATTACTTAACAAAAAAAAGTTATACCCTTGAACTTTTAAACCTTCCTACTTCTGAAACAAAGTTTGAGGATAAAGTATTAGAAACCTTTTACGCAGAAGAAAAGCATAACTACAAACATGAAGATGGAAAATTAATGAGTTTTGATGAAGCTAAAGAAAAACTAACAGTTGATTTGAGACTCAAAAACGATAAAAAAAGTGCTTTAGAAAGTTTTCTTGCTTTTAAAAAAGGTGAAGTCAATGCCACCGAAACCAAAGTTATTTACGATGATGATACTTTATTTCCAATGGATAAAATTCAAATAGCTACAAAAGATGAAGTTTTAAAACCTGTTATTATCAAAGATGCTTACGTTGTTATTAAAGTAAAAGAGATTAAATTTCCAGAACCTATGTCTTACGAATTAGCGAAGAAAGAGGCCACACGCAATTTACTCGACGAACTTCAACATGCAGCGTTGCAAAAAAAAGCTGAAACAAAACTTGAAAAATTTACAGGTAACGATATTGGTTTTGTTAGTAGGGATTCTGTAAAATCTATTGCAGGACTCAATGAAGCAAAAAGTGCAGAATTTCTTGGTCACGTTTTTGATAACACTTCAAAAAAGGGTTATAAAATTATTGATGGAAAAGCCATTGTATACGAGATTTTGGAACAAAAGTTGCTTAATGATGACAAAGTTAAGCAATATGTTAGTTTGATTGGCGATAATGTTTTACAAGTAAAACAAAAAGAGTTAAATCAAAATCTAATTAAAAAGCTCGCTGGCATTTATAAAGTCGAGCAATATTATAAAGGAAAAT
>RZYK01000095.1 GCA_009930355.1 Campylobacterota bacterium
TAGGATAATCATGCTAACCAAAGTACTTAAACGCGATGGCACAACAGAAGAATTTCAACCTTACAAAATTGAAGATGCAATTAAAAAAGCTTTCAAAAGCGAAGGGGTTATGTACGATGAAAACATCTACAAAGAGATTCTAAAACGTATTGAGAAAAAACGTGTTGCAGCCGTTGAAGACTTTCAAGATATGATTGAACAAGAACTTTATAAAGCACGTTATTTTGATGTCATGCGCTCTTTTATTCTCTATCGACATACACACAAAATGCAACGTGAACATATTTATGGACTCAGTGAAGATACAACGTATATCAATTCAACCCAAACTATTGAAGAGTATATTGGCAAAAGCGATTGGCGTATTAAAGCCAATTCAAATACGGGCTACTCTAATGCCGGTCTTGTAAATAATACCGCAGGAAAAGTGATTGCAAACTACTGGCTCGATAAAATTTACTCTAAGGAAGAGGGATTGGCACACCGAAATGGTGATTACCACATCCATGATTTGGACTGTTTAACAGCCTATTGTGCAGGATGGAGTTTGCGTGTCCTTTTAGATGAAGGATTTAATGGGGTAAGAGGTCGTGTGGAAAGTCGTCCTCCTATGCACTTTAGAGAAGCATTAGGTCAGATGGCAAACTTTTTGGGTATTCTACAAAGTGAATGGGCAGGCGCTCAAGCCTTTAGCTCATTCGATACCTACTTAGCACCCTATGCTTTTAAAGATAAAATTTCTTACAAAGAGATTAAAAAAGCAATTCGAAGCTTCATTTACAACCTCAATGTACCAGCTCGCTGGGGGCAGAGTCCATTTACAAATATAACCATTGATTGGACTGTGCCTAAAGATTTAGCTGACCAGATTCCAACGTCAAGCCAACGTCATCTTTTTAAACATATTGATGATACAGAATTACTTGCAGAAGCACACAAAAGAGGTGCAAGTAACCTTGAAGCAATGACCTATAAACATTTTCAAAAAGAGATGAATCTCATCAATAGAGCCTACTACGAAGTAATGACAGAGGGTGATAAAACAGGTCAACCTTTTACATTCCCCATTCCAACGGTCAATATTACTGAAGATTTTGATTGGGATGGAGAAAATACTGATTTATTGTTTGAAAACACCGCAAAAATTGGCTCATCCTATTTTCAAAACTTTATTGGAAGCCAATATGTCAGAGACGCTGAAGGAAAATTAGTTGAAAATCCAAAGGCGTATAAACCAGGGCATGTCAGAAGCATGTGTTGTCGTTTACAACTTGACCTTCGAGAGCTTTTAAAACGCGGTGGTGGACTTTTTGGAAGTGCTGAAATGACGGGTAGTATTGGTGTTGTCACACTCAATATGGCACGCCTTGGATATTTATACAAAGGTAAGAAAAAAGAGTTGATGGAACAATTTGAGTACCTCATGGATTTAGCAAAATCGACCTTAGAAAAAAAACGTGTATTTGTGCAAGAGATGTATAATCGTGGACTTTATCCTTATACTGCACGCTACTTACCTGGATTTAACAGCCATTTTTCAACCATTGGAGTTAACGGAATCAATGAAATGATCCGTAATTTTACCGATGATAAACATAACATTGCAGATGAGTATGGAATGGAATTTGCTCACGAAATATTAGAATTTGTGCGTAACAAAATGGTCGCGTATCAAGAAGAAACGGGTAATTTATATAATCTTGAAGCAACACCAGCGGAGGGCACGACGTACCGCTTTGCAAAAGAAGATAAAAAACGCTATCCTGAGATTATTCAAGCAGGATCAGGTAAGAATGTGTATTATACAAATTCTTCGCAATTACCTGCTAATTTTACTGATGATCCTTTTGAAGCATTAGATTTACAAGATGATTTGCAATGTTCTTATACTGGCGGTACCGTATTGCATCTTTATATGAAAGAGCGCATTAGTTCTAGTGAAGCGTGTAAAAAGTTGGTGAAAAATGTCATTACCAACTACCGTATGCCATATTTAACAATCACACCTGTATTTTCAGTCTGTGAGAAACATGGTTATATTAGTGGTGAGCATGAATTTTGCCCAAAATGCGATGAAGAGCTTATCGCACAATACCAAAAAGAAGGAGAAGCCTCATGAGTCAAGCGGAAATTTTAGAAAAGTTACACGAAAAACGTACAAAATGTATTGTTTATACCCGTGTTATGGGCTACCACAGACCCGTGGAGAGTTTTAACGTAGGCAAAACAGGTGAACACAAAGAGCGTGTCCAATTTGTTGAAAAATGTTCTTGCCGATAAGGCAATCCACAGTATCACCAAATTTACGACGCTAGATTTTCCCCATCATCTGGCGTCTATTTTTTGGTTTGCAAAGTGCAATATGGCGTGTCCATATTGCTATAATCCGCAAATCGTGAAAGGTAATGGAAATATCAGCCTTGAAACGGCACTCGAATTTCTAAAAAGTCGAAAAGATCGCCTTGATAGCGTTGTTTTAAGTGGCGGAGAATGCACACTCTATCCTCATCTTGAAGCGTTTTGCGAAATGATTAAAGCAGAAGGTTTTAAAATTAAAATTGATACCAACGGTTCTAATCCTACATTGCTAAAACGTTTAATTGAAAAAGTATTGGTCGATTATATTGCATTGGATTATAAAGCACCTAAAGAGCGCTACACTTCTCTAACGCACCATCCTCATTTTGAGATTTTTGAAGAGAGTTTAACGTACCTCATTGAAAAGCAATTCCCCTTTGAAGCTCGTACGACTTTACACAGTGATTTACTGAGTGAAAATGAGATTAATGCCATTATTCAAGATTTACATGTAAAGAACTACAAAGGGACATATTATCTTCAAAATTATTTACATGTAAATGAAACTCTAGGCGTCACAAAAGAGCAACAAAATAAGTTTCAAATGAACAAATTGCTCCCATTAATCCCCATAGAATTAAGAAATTTTTGATACAATCCTCGTGAGATTACTGCACGAGGAAAAACAATGGACCGCAAAAAAATCTATAACCCAAACTCTTATGAAAGCCTAAATGATCGCAAAGTTTTCGGTGGGAATCCACATGGAATTCTCAATTTCACCAAAGCAAAATACACATGGGCGCTTAAACTTTGGGATATGATGGAAGGCAATACCTGGTTTCCTAAAGAGGTAGATACCACCAAAGATGTCATCGATTACAACAAAAACTTAACCGATGCAGAAAAACGCATGTATGACCTTGTGTGGTCACAACTTATCAGCATGGATAGCTTTCAGACGAACAACCTAGCAGACAATATTAACCCTTATATCACTGCTCCTGAAATTAACGCATGCCTTTCACGTCAAGCCTACGAAGAGGCAAACCATTCAAAATCCTATGCGGTCATGGTTGAAGCCATTTGTGACAATACTGATTTGATTTATGAGATGGAAAAACACGATGAGGTTTTGCGTCGTAAAAATGATTATATTTCAAGTGTTTACGAAGAACTAGCAGGCGATGTGACTGAGGAGAAGCTTGTTTTAGCCATGTTTGCCAATCAAATTTTAGAGGGCATCTATTTTTACTCAGGATTTACCGCTATTTATGCCCTTGCACGTACAGGCAGAATGCTAGGTAGTGCCCAGATGATTCGCTTTATTCAACGTGATGAGATTACCCATTTGCTCCTCTTTCAAAACATGATTAACACCACCAAAAAAGAGCGCCCAGACCTCTTTACTGACAGCCTTAAAGCCAAAGTTTATGAGATGTTCCAAAAAGCGGGTGATTTAGAAATTGAGTGGGGAAAATACATTACACAAAATCAAATTATGGGCTTTACCGATGATATTATAGAAACGTACATTCACTACCTCATTGATGATCGCTTAAGCGCTGTAGGCTTTGAAAAACTTTACAATGCCTCACATCCCATTAAATGGGTCGATGATTTTTCAAAATTTAATGACCAAAAAACAAACTTTTTTGAAGGTAATGTCTCCAATTATAGCAAAGGAAGTCTCTCTTTCGATGACTTCTAGTCCTATACTTTGCGCACTTCAATTTGCGTATGAGGGGCGCTCTTACGAAGAGAACTTTGCCACACTCAAGTACCTTATGACACAAACCCCTGAAGAAAGTATTGTACTAGCACCTGAGCTTTGTTTAAGTGGTTATGCCTATGATGATATGGAAAGAGCAGCTACTTTTTCGGCAGATATTCTAAAAGAACTCGCTACGCTTTCTACATGTAAAACCTTAGCGCTCACCTTGATTGAGAAAACAGCGCAAGGCTATGCTAATAACTTTAAATTGTTTCATAATGGAGCGTTACTTTACACCCAGAGTAAAGCAAAACTTTTTCCTTTGGGTAAAGAAGAGCGCTATTTCACAGAAGGTTCTAGCGAGGCGATTCGTATTTATGAACTTAATGGAATAAAAATTGCTGTGCTTATTTGCTTTGAGCTTCGCTTTCCCAAACTTTGGGAACAGATCAAAGGAGCAGATCTTATTCTCATTCCTGCTTATTGGGGAATAGAGCGTAAAATGCATTTAGATGTGCTCACAAAAGCACTCGCTATTGCCAATCAAGCTTATGTTTTATGTGCTAATGGCGCAGATGAAACCATGGCTAAGAATAGTAGCATTATTTCTCCTTTTGGTCATGCCATAAGCGATGATTCGCAAAATCTTATAATGCACTCTTTTGATTTTTTAGAAATCAAAAAGATGCGACGATACCTTGATATAGGAATAAACCATCATGTCTCAATCGACCCACTTTCGGGAAAAGATTAATTTTCAAAAACATAAAAGAATGGCAGATGAAATTGCCAAAGTCTTTTCGCTTTCGCAAAGCGTCTATGACGCATTTTGTCAAAGTGAACGTGAACTCTTTGTTCCTCAAGGAATGAGCTTACATGCTTATAAACTCGATGCACTTCCCCTTGCCGCCAACCAATGGATTAGCTCACCACTGACCGTAGCGAAGATGACAGAAGCGCTTACATGTAAAGGGGCGGACAGTGTCTTGGAGATTGGGTGTGGAACTGGATATCAAGCGCTTATTTTAAGTAAGCTTATTCGACGTGTTTTTACCATTGAGCGTATTGATAGACTCCTACAAGAAGCCAAAGAGCGTTTTAAAACACTAGGAATTACTAACATCCATACACGCTTTGATGATGGACAAAATGGCTGGAGAGAGTTTGCACCCTATGATCGCATTTTATTTTCAGCTTCTACCCCCAAAGTTCCTAAAAAACTCTTTGAACAGTTAAAACTTGGTGGTATTTTAGTTGCGCCTATCGAAGAAGGGGGACAACAAATTATTACACGCTTTATTAAAACGGAAGAAGGAATTAAAGAAGAAGCCCTTCAAGAGTGTCTTTTTGTTCCAGTTATAGATGGAAGAGAGTTTTAAGAAGCACTTAACGCTTCTTAATAATTTGTTTAATCATTAACTGAGGGGTCACTAACCCTCGATAATCGTTGCGTGAAAGCGTAAATAAAACATCAACCCGATCACCTTGCCTGATCTTAACATCGTAATTAAAGAACAGAGCCTCAAGAGCATTGCTTCCTTCTTGTAAAATTAATTTAAGATGTTGTCCTTCTTTTCCAATGAGACGATCTACTTTAACGACAATATCCCGTAATAAAAAACTCGGCTTTGGATTTTTTTGCCCATAAGGTTCTTGATTTTCTAAAATTTCTAAGAGTTCAAAATCAATCTGATCTGCACTAATTTCACCCAAAAGATCATCGTCTACTTCAAGCTCTTCTTTACTCAACATACTTGATGCTTCAACCAATTTCTCTTTAAAATATTGCAAATGTTGTACTTCAATAGAAACACCTGCAGCACCCTTATGCCCACCATAACCAAGTAAAATTTTCTCTTGCGCTCGAATCAATTCTAAGATATTAATTGCCCCAACACCACGCGCACTTCCTTTGGCTTTTTCATCTTTAATAGAAAAAACAATGGCGGGTTTTTTAAAGCGTTTGGAGAGCCTAGAAGCCACTATTCCAACAATCCCTTCATGCCACTCTTCGCCCCACACCACAATGATATTTTCATCTTCCCTCACATGCGGGAGTGTAGATTCAAACAAAAGGCGCTCTTCATCTTTGCGTGCTTCATTCAATGAAACTATATAATCCAAACGTTTTAAAGCATCATCAACGCTCTTGGATTTAATAAATTCGTAGGAAAACTTAGCATCTTCCATACGTCCAGAACTGTTAATCAATGGGGCTATTAAAAAAGAGATGTCATCACTTTCAAATGCATTCTTTCCATAATATTGTTTAATCGCTTCAAATGCAGGACGCTTTGAACGATTAAGTTCAGCAATTCCTTTTTTAACCATCACGCGATTCATACCTACGAGCTCCATCATATCTGCCATAATGGCAATGCAGAGCAAGTCTAAAAAAGAGGAGAGATTATACTCAATGCCAAGCTCTTCTTTAAGCGCTGCCACCAAATACCACGCTACTTGTGCCCCACAAATCTCACAATAAGGAAAAGAACAATCTTCTTGTTTTGGATTGACAATTGCATACGCTTCAGGCAAAACATCAGGGACACTGTGATGATCCGTAATAATCAGATCAATGCCTTGTTCTTTACAAATACGAGCTGCTTCAATAGCTGAAATGCCATTATCAACCGTAATAATTACTTGAGCATCTAGTTTGACGACAATATCAGGATTGAGACCATACCCATCCGTAAAGCGATTGGGGATAACTAACGTATAATCAACCCCTAAATCATCAAAAAATTGGCTTAGAATAACCGAAGAGATAACACCATCGACATCATAATCGCCTACAATTGCAATGCGCTCACCCTTGTGTATGCCATGCACAATCCGTTTGGAAGCTTTAGCAATATCTTTTAAAGAGGAGGGGTTTGGAATCTCATTTAAACGGGTACAATCATCTTGTTCAAACCTGCTTTGAAGAATCCGTTTTATTTCCTCTTTGGTGAGCAACTTAGCCATTTTGACGTTGAATCAACGCCGCTTTAGCAAACGCTAAAATGGTCTTGTTCGGATTGGTTAAACGTGAGGTAAATTCAGGGTGAAACTGAACCCCTAAAAACCATGGATGACCCTTAAGCTCCACTGCTTCAATTAAGCCATCACTCTCACCGCTCACAATCAATCCCTCGTTTTCAAACGCCGTACGATAGGCAGGGTTAGCTTCATAACGATGACGGTGACGCTCACGGATGCTCTTTTCGCCCGCATAAACATCTCTCAGTAAAGAACCTGCTTTGGTTTCACACGCATAGCCACCCAAACGCATCGTACCCCCTAAAGGGCTTTGAAACGTACGTAGCTGTTTTTGACC
>RZYK01000383.1 GCA_009930355.1 Campylobacterota bacterium
TACTGATGATTATTGAACTTCTGTCGTGTTTGCTTTCTACTATGTCCATCAATGCTTGCCTATCCTGGTTGTCAAACGCATTTAATCCAAAGTCATCCAGGATTAGCAAGTCTGTCTTTTCAATGTATGCGAGGTTCTTGGAATATGTTCCTTCGAGTCGAGAGAGCTTAAGATGGCTCATAAGCCTGTTCGTATTGAAGTATTTGGTTTTCATGAGTAAAAAACAAGCCTGATGACCAAGAGCCTGAGCCAAATAACTTTTCCCAGTTCCGATAGCCCCGGTGATAATAAGATTTTCATGGCTACGCACAAAATCCAGTAACGCCAGGCGTTCAAAGGTGTTTTTATCCAATTGTCGATTGGCGGAATAATCTATATCGCGGATGGTTGCGGGATAACGAAAACGGGCATTTTTGATTAGTGTTTGGATTTTCCTGTTTTGCCGGTTTTCCCATTCTTGATCAACGAGCATGGTAATATATTGATCAATGGTATAATCTAGATTGATATTATTGGTAATGTTGGTGTAATGCATCTGAGCCATTCCTGATAGGCGCATCTGCTTCATTTTATCTATTGTGTTTTGATTGTTCATGGTTTCTTTTTTTAATTATATGATGCTCTGATGTTTGTATGTTTGCTAATATGGGATTTGGAAGTATCTTCCTGCTTAGCCAAATCCATTTTATTGCTAAGAATGTTACGGATGATATGGTATCCGTAGCGGGGTTGATCAAGAGCTATTTGGCAAGCTTTATCGAGTCTTTTATCTGTATATGTTGTTTTTAAGTTGATAATCCCAAGACACTGTTTGTAGGCTATTTCCGGATAGCCTCCCTGTTGCAAAAGTTTGTCGATATAAGCTTGTACATTGGGGCCTGACTTGCCTGCCCAATTATGAAAGAAGTCGGGGCTCCAGCCGTCATAAAACTTGTGAGAGCTACTCAGGTGTTCATCTTTTTTTGTATAGGCTCCTTTTCTGTAATTTCTTGTATGATAGGCAATGCGTTCTGATTTGTAATAAACCTCTACATTGTCGCAGTCGTATTGGACTTCAACGTGAAGTCCAATGTAACGAAAGGGAACACTGTAGTAATTTTTGTCTTCATTTAGATAGACAAAACCCATTTTTTGAACCTTGGCTTTGCGATATTCCTTCATTTGATAAGGTTGTGGAGGCAAGGGCAATAGATAGGGTTTTTCAATGTCCAAAAATTGTTTTTCACGGCTTGTCTCCAGCTGCTTCATGATATATTTATTGTACTGAATAAGTAATTCGGCTATGGCAGTATTTAAACTTCTGAGACTAAAAAAAGTCATCTTGCTCAATGGATAAAAAATGCGTTGATATACCAATTTTACCGCACCTTCTACCAGCGCTTTGTCTTGTGGTGAATAGGCGCGAGTTGGGTTGATGCTTGTTTTATAGTGAATCGCCAGAGACTTAAGACTCTTATTCAATACAGCTTCATATTTACTGGATTTGCT
>RZYK01000384.1 GCA_009930355.1 Campylobacterota bacterium
GAGCCACTTGCAGATTTCCAAAATCAACCCTTAATTTAAGATTTTTGGAAGTTTAAAAAAGGCTCATAAAAGCCGATTTTCACGATGTTTTAGGTAAAATTAGTTATCAAAAAAACAAACCAAAAACAAGAGAAACTCAGCAATGAAAATTATATCAACATTATCAAAAATGTGGCTTAAAGTTACAAATCTTGAAAACTCACTTTTTCCTCAGTTGCAAACATCTTTAGGAGTGTTGAGTTCCAAAGAGGAGAAGCTTATTAAGATTTTAGATTTTGCGCAAATAGAACAATTTATTCACGATACGCATGTAACAAATATCCCAAAAGACAGAGTCCAGTGTGCCCGAGCTTTTATTGCCAAAAGTGTTTATAATCTTCAAACAACAAGTGAGCTTATCGATAGACTCAAAATTGATAGAACACTCAGGATTCTTTGTGGATGGAGATATGCAACCGATATTGTAAGTGAATCTACATTTAGCAGGGCATTTAAAGAGTTTAGCGAGATAAACTTAGCTGCAAAAACCCATGACAAATTTATTGCAGAGTATCTTGGTGATATCATTTTTCTCTATAATGCCAGCGATGCCACTAAAATACCGCTACGCCAAAAGCCTCTCAAAGTTGAAAAAGAAAAGAAGCCCAAAGAGAAAAGAGGCAGACCAAAAAAAAGTGAGATAAGAGAGCCTATCAAACCTACAATACTGGCTCAACAAAAAGATATGCAAACCACGCAAGAGATGCTATCTCTTATATCAAAGGAGTGTGGCGTTGGAATAAAACAGAACTCCAAAGGTAATCGTGAAGTATGGATAGGCGGCAAGCTCCACATTAGCACCGTAGATGGGGACATTCCTATAACAGCCATATATTCGAGTGCTAATGTTCATGATAGTTCAGTGGCATTGCCACTCATTGGGGAGACAAGTAAAAAAATAAACTACCTTTATGACCTACAAGATGCTGGTTATGATGCAGATATTATTAGAGATTTTTCAAAACAACATGGGCACTGCCCAATCATAGACATTAATCCTAAAAACTCTTCGGTACTTCGAGAAAAGATACAACTTCAAGAAGATGAAAAAAAGAAGTTTGAGTTCTTTGGTCTAAGAGAGTTGTCAGATACACATCACTACAACCAAAGAAGCATGGTTGAGAGGGTTAATAAATATCTTAAAGATGACTTTGGATGCGATAAGATTTATTACCAAGGAGCCACAAAAGTAGCTTCCGTTTTAGCCTTTGGGATACTCTGTATCTGTATTCATCAAAGTTTAAAAATGATTACTTGATTTTACATGTAACCGTTAGAAAAAATCGTTCTAAAACCTAACCTAATCCATAAAGCACGGAGCAAAAATGGCAAATTAGCTAAAAAACTGTAAAATTACAGGCGATGACTAAACCCAGTTTTTTTAAGAGTTAAAAAATTGAGTTTAGAAGATATTGACTTGCCTGCTTAGTTGAATTTGCAAGTGGCTC
>RZYK01000385.1 GCA_009930355.1 Campylobacterota bacterium
CTCAACTTTCGCACATAAATTTCAGTAAAAACACTAGCAAAAATCAATCTAATAAAGCCCATAAATAGGCACTTTTCTGTATAATTTGTTTACCACAACAACTTACAAAAAGGGCTTTTTTATGAGCATTGACAATTCTATCAAACTTGCGGTAAGCAATGTATTAAAGAACCCAGTTTTAGCAGTACTTAAAGAGATAAATATCTCAAAAATACTCAAAGAGAGCAATTTTATCAAGCGTGACATTGGATATACACCCTTTCGAATGCTCCTTCATTTTATCTACATGCTAGTGATAAATAAACGCCAATCGGCATTTATCAGACACAGTAGCGATGCGTACAAAAAAGACACCTATTACCGATTTGTACAGGATATTCGATACAACTGGCGAAAGCTATTGGCGTTTAGTGCATCGGCACTGATTGGAAAACTCAGGCCCCTACAAAAGAGCACCGACTGCCCTGTCCTGATTATTGATGATACGGTGGAGCCCAAATGTGGGAAACGGATCGAGGGGAGTTGTAAGAGCATTTACAGCAACAAAGAGCACCGCTGCATCAGCGGGGTCAATATGGTTTCACTAGCATATTCAGATGAACACTCAACCTTTCAACTGGATTTTTCACTAAGGTTGAATACTAGTCGTCGCCATGAGATGGCAGACTTTACCAAAGTACTCCACCATAAAAGCAACGGCTATAAACGACGCACTGAAGGATTGGACGGAAAAAATACGCTTGCAATCACTATGGTTAAACGTGCATTACAAATGGGAATTGATGCTGATTATCTGCTTGTTGATAGCTGGTACGCCAAACCACAGTTTTTTGAGGATGCTAAACTCCTTGGAATCGATACCATAGCCCGTTTGCCCAACAACTCTCGCATTTGGAACTTTCAGGGTAAGCATAAGACAATCAATGCCATTCATGATGGGCTCAAACCTCAAAAACGCACCTTTGCAGGCCATCACGGCAAAATCCGTTATACCTATTTCGACCATGTCGTTCATCACCAAATACTTGGAAGAATCAAACTGGTATTCCTCTCCACCCATAAAGAACTGTTGGTATTTGCATCTACCGATACAACCCGCACAGGCAAAGAGATTATTGACATTTACAAAAAACGGTGGAATATCGAACAAAGCTATAAAGACCTCAGAGAGTACTTTGGATTTGGTAAAGAAGAAAATCGTATTTACGAAGCGCTAATTGCTCGCATAACGCTATCTATGTTCACGTATAATCTGCTCGTCTATATCAACCGGGTTAACCATGAGCCAAAAACGCTCGGTGAGCTTTTCCGAGATTTGGAATGTGAACTACAAGCCCTTGCTATCTCTATGCAACTCTTTTTACAAATCCTAACCAACATAGCAAATATCCATCAAAATCTCAAGGGTTCAAAAGAACTGCAACACCTTGTCGCTGTTATCGGTGCTTACACCAAAAAAGAGCTTGGTTTTATGTGCGAAAGTTGAG
>RZYK01000096.1 GCA_009930355.1 Campylobacterota bacterium
CTGTTGTAATATTGCCTCTGTGTCTATCTGAAATTCCATCGTTCAATCCTTGTGTCTTTGAAATACTACCTGATTGACACAGATTTTCTAACGCTCCCAATCAAATTCATGATGCAGATATTACTAAATTGATAGAATTTAGTTTAGATGAAAATATTTTTTTTATCAGAATTTTACATGTAATCAAACTATTACAACAACTTGGCAAAAGAAAAGAATATCTTAATTTAGCACTAAAAAAACAAAATATTTTTTCCAATATAATCTTTGAAACTTTAAAAATATGTCATGAAGATGAAAATCTATTGTTTAAAGATTTTGAATTTTTCATTACTAAAATTGTAAATAAAGATTTTTATGACAATATTGTTGGACATATTTATGCTAAATTTGATAGACCAGACATAGCTTTTAATTACCATTATTCAGAATACAAAAAAAATGCTAGTTTGGAAATTATGTTTGCACTTTTGAAAGTTATAGGTGATTATTATAATAAATCACATCAAATTCTAGAAGAGACAAAACAACGAGAAATTTTTAATGCTCTCGTTGCAAAAGAGGGAGAGTTAAATCTTCAAGGTTTTATTTTTCTTCTAACCTATGCACTTCATATACTGAAAGACACGAGACAAATTTTGCCTCTTTTGAATCAAAAATTACTAAATACAGACATAAAAAATTTAGATAATGCTTTAAAAATACAGCTATCAAATATCTTTATGACGCAATATGAATCAAACAATAAAGACTTATTTTTATATGATTTAAACTTGTGTTTAGTGCAAGACGGTAAAACATATGTTAAAAATAATTACTCCATTGCAGAAGAAAATCAAAAGAATTTTGGATTTATTGTCATTGATGCTAATGAGTATTTTTTAAAAAAGCAAGACAATACCTCTAAAGAAGAATCGCTTTTTCATGGGATTGTTGGAGCTTTTGCTTTTAGGTGTGAAAATCCAAGTATGATACCTATAACATTTGACAAAGATAGTAAAAACCCATTGTCAGGTCTTTGGGATTTTATGGATGAACGAACTAATCAAACAAAGGACCTATTTCAAAGATACAGTGATGGAATATATGTTGGATTATTTGTTTTGGCAGGCAACAATTATAAAAATTATTTTACTCTCATACCATATTTGTTAAACAATCAAAACATGAATTTTAACAGCTTACATGTAAACTATCTTCCAAAAGAAACTAAAAAGATATTAACACTTTCATCTATCATTTTTTTGAATGAAATCAATCAATTAGACCTCATCTTACAAAGAGAGGATATTGTTATTCAGCAGACATTGGTTAATTGGCTCAAGGGGTATTTAGACAAAATTGATTATGCCAATATGCCACAAGATTTTACATATCTTGATGAAGAAGGACATAAGTTCGTTCCTTTTACAGAAGATAGTATTAAAGAAGCCGAAAAGTTTAAAACTTATGTATTAGGCATATTAACACGTATTTTAAAATGTACAATTATCAACGATGTTTCTGAAAATCTACAACTCAAAGAAGCAAAAACTCTTGCACCACTTGTGGGTATTCAAGAATACCAAGCTTTAGCATATTGCATCAAATACAATTACCAAATCATTTCTGAAAATAATATTTTTGATATGCTATTTGAAACATTGAGGTTTAACAAAGGTTTTATTAGTAATGCATCAGTGCTTTTAGAAGGTAGCTTAGAATATGATAAACGTAGAAGTTTGATTATAGATTTGTATCAAAAAAAGTATAAATATGTTTTAAGCGAAAATTTTGAAAAAAGCTTAATAGCGTTTATGCAAGAAAAAAATGTTTTGAGTTTACAGCAAGAAGAATTTGAGCTTATTAAAATAGCAAATAGTTATGGATTTTTAGAAAATATAAAAAAATATTACAATGATAAATTTAAAGTTTTATTTCCAAAGGCAGTTTTGCCAGTAAAAATATTTTTGGATAAAAATATTGAAAAGCTTTTGAAAATTATTGGAAAATAAAAATTTTAGCTTCAAATGAGTCAAGTGTAGAAACGACACTTGACTTGTTTAAAGAATTTTTTTACTCTCCGCTTTCACACTCTCCATAAAATGCCATAATGCCATACTCAAGATTGAGGACGGTTTTAAAGCCCATGTGTTTTAAGATACGTTGGCAATACGCACTGCGACTTCCACTATAACAGTATAAAATCAAAGGGATATTCTCTTTGCCATTTAGTTGGGAGAGTGCGTTGTGAAAACTGGTGGTAGGAATAAGCACATCGGTTCCTTTGATGCGGTTTCCTACCCACTCCATCCACTCTCTGGTATCGACTAGAAGAAAATTCACATTTCCTTGCACCCTAGCTTCCAATAACGCCTCAAGCTCATCGCCATCCAGTTGTTCTTTGTGTATCAGTGTCGCACACTCCTCTTTGCTTAAGCCTCGTGTATGGGTATGAGCAAGCTCTTCGACACTCTCATTTTGAGCAAGTTCTTGTGCATGTTCTGGCGTACAAAAGATGGTACAGTGGCATTTTCCTTCGTTAGGAATCTCTTCTGTGAGTGCGGGGGTACAGGGACAGAGACGATTTCCTGCTTTGATTTGTTCCTCTTTCGTTTCTCCTATCACCATAAAACAGGGGCAGTAGCGTTTGCCATAAATAAGTTTATTACGGGTTAAGCCTTGCTGAATGGACTCTTTAACATCATCTAAAGGGGTGTATGCAAAGCCAAATTGTGCACACACTTTGTCGGTAAATGCTTCTGTTTTTTCGAGTTCTGCGATAAATTCAGGGGAATTCATATCTATTTTAGTTATCAAATATATTTCCTTTATTTATTTTTAATGGGCGTATTATAGGGAGTTTGCATTGCAAGGAAATTAAAAAAAGGCTTTACATGTAAAGCCTTAGGAAAAGAGAAATAAGGTTCATTGAAAGGGTTACTTTTTTTTAATTTACTTTTATGGTATTGTTTTGCCCTCATGATACTACAGTTTTATGGAGAGTTAAAATATGCGACGTTTAGAATTTAGTTGTGAAGAGAAAACGCTTCGTGATGAGATACTCCAATCGTGTGAGCATGGTATTCTCTCTTTAAGCGTAGATAATCTGCCTTATGGTGTGCCTCTTAATTTTGTCTGGCACAAGGAATCTCTTTACTATCACGGCGCAGGAGAGGGGAAAAAAGTAGAGATGATGCATGCCAATACTAACGCTTCGTTTAGCGTTGTTAAACCTTTGTCGCTCATTCCTTCTCACTTTAGTAACACACACTTTGCATGTCCTGCTACGCAATTTTTTTTCTCTATTATTTTAGAGGGTAAAATTGAATGGGTTACTTGCATGGATGAAAAAGCAGAAGCGCTGAATGCGTTAATGCAAAAGTTACAGCCTGAGGGTGGCTACGATGTGATTGATGCCAAAAATGCGATGTATCAGAAAATGCTCTCAACGCTGAGTGTGTATAAACTCATACCATCTGCCATTTCGTTCAAACTCAAAGCAGGGCAAAACCTCTCAGAAGAGCGCAAAAAAGTGTTGATAGAGAAGCTTCTTGAAAGGGGAACGCCACTGGATGAGCTTACTATTAAGATGATAAAGCGTTACATGTAAAAAGAGGAAGGTCTTTAAAAAAGCTTACCCCTCTACAATTTTATCCAAACGATACCCCACCTCTTTAATCGTTTTAATGGCTCCCTTAGGCAATTTGGAGCGTAAGCGTTTCACCAGTGCTCTAATGTTAAAGATAGTGGTCTCCTCCCCTTGCCAAACGTACTCATCAATCTCAAAAAAAGGAACGGTTCGTGTCGTGTCTTTAATGAATAAATCGAGAAACAGGTACTCTTTTCTGCCTAGAAAAATCTCCTCTTTTTGGGGATTGAAGAGGCGTTGGTTTTTAAAATCGTAGAGATAGCCTTTCCACAACTCAACGGTGGATGCTTCGATATGGCAGAGCTTTTTGATTTTGTGCACCAGTTCATAAATAAAAAAGGGCTTTTTCAAGTAGTCATTACAGCCTATTTCATAGGAGGTTTGAATCTTCTCCAAATCGTGATTGGAGCTGATGATAATGACAGGCACCTCTTTGTTAAACATGCGAATGGACTCTAAAAGGCTAATGCCATCGAGGGAGGGGACATTGATGTCAATGATAAAGCAATGGTAACCTTTGTTAAGTTCTTCAAGGGCGAGTTCTCCATCGTTAAAGACTCTGACATCGTAGCCATGTTGGGTGAGCACATCTTTAATGACATCGCAGAGCGATGTGTTGTCTTCCAGAAGTAAAATTTTCATGATACATTTCCTAATGTAATTGTAAAACGAGCACCCTCTGGGGTATTGTCCGCTTTAATTTTTCCATTCATTTTATTTTCCAAAATAATTTTTGACATATAAAGTCCTATACCATGCCCATGCTCTTTGGTCGTGTAGTACGCATCAAAAATATAGGGCAGTTTCTCCTCAGGAATACCTCCTGCATTGTCGCTAATCTCAATAATAACAGTGTGCGCATGGTTATAAACGACAATAGAGATGAGTCCTCGTTTGATTTTTTTGGCTTCTCTTTGATGCATAATTTGGTCTTTGGAGTTATTGACAATGTTAAGAAGCGTTTGCATAAATTCGTTTTTATAACCTAATACCATTAAATTGGTCGCATGGCTAATGTCGATTTTTACATCAATATAGTTGTATTTAATGGTATGCGAGATAATACTCATCATCGTCTCAATCGCCTCATTGACATCAAAAACAATTTTCGTGGTTGAGGGCATAATGAAGGCTTGAAAACTGTTAATGGTATCGGTCATATAGCGTACTTGCACCATAATGTCATTGATATATTTGTTATTTTTTTCATCAAAAGCACTGCCGACACTAAAGGCATGTTTTTGCACCAATGCGGTAATTTCAACGAGAGGATTTTTCCATTGATGGGCAATGGAAGAAAAAACCTCTCCAATTTCAGCGAGTTTGGATTGTTGGATAATAAACTGTTGATGTTTGTTCTTTTGAAGTTCACTTTCTCGGTACTTCTTCTCATCTTTTATGCGCATATAAATGTTATGAATCAGCGCTAAAATCAGTAAAATGAGTAGGGGTAAAATGAGCAAAATAGCATCAACATATTTCTTATGTTTATCCAAAAAACGCACAGGGGTGTTGACAAAACGCAAAGACTGGTTCAGTAAAAAAGGCTCTAATTTGAATTTGTTGATTTTCTCATGGTTAAAAATGTATTCGTGGTTTGCATCGGTGATGATTTTATTGGGTACGGAGGGATTGCGCATAATTTCTCGCGCCATTTCCCCTGTGGTTTCTCCTAATTTGTAAGTTAAAATAGACTTCCCACCCACAATACCTCTGGTGATAAAAAAAGAGTCTGTGGCAAAGACAGGAATTTCGAACATATCAATCGTAAAAGCGATTTTATAATTTTTGTAAAACTGGTCGTAATTTCCACCGTAAAAAGGAATAAACAAAATGGCTTCATCGGGGATAAAGGTAGAAAACTTCTCTCGCATCTCTTGCAGGCTCAAATCCCCAATGTACTCAACCTCACACTTTAAACGCATGGCATCAAGGGTATTTTTAATTGAGATATTGGTTTTATCTTCTGGATTTTTTTCGTTTAAAATATAGAGCTTTTTCAAAGAGGGAATCATAGTTTGAATAATTCTAATATTATCTTCAATGGCTCTTTCCCTAAACACTCCTGAAATTTTATTCGCAAGTCCTTGTTTAAGCGCATCTTCGTAGGAAAAAAAATCCATACTGGAAAATAAAATACGTTCATTCACAAAAAAATCATAGTAATGGCGCAGTAAAAAAGTATAGGCATGTTTATCTACAGGAATAATCAAATCATAACGGGTATGTTTGAGTTTAATTTCTAAAAGATTACGAAGCGTGGTATAGTCATCTTTTGAAGTCGCTGCTTTGCCACTCATATAAATCACATCCGCATCAATGTTAGACTTTGCTAAAACATCTTTGATGCCTAGGATAATCTCATTGCTCCATTTAAAATTTTTAGGATACGAGTCAATAATGAGCACACGTTTTTCTTCCTGTGCCATCAGAGTATGACTAAAAAATAAGAAGAGATAAAAAGCATAGAAAACAGCATAATGTCGCATCAAAAACCTTAAGAACATAATAGAGTTCTTGCAGAACTCTTAACACACCTTTAAAGCAAAGCTCTAAAGGTTACGTTAACACTGAGTTTTCTTCGGCAGAAAGCCCGCGCACTCTTGGTGCTTTTCCTTCTTGCACAATGAGTTTTGCAAGAAGTCTAATAAACAATATAACGAAATTTTAGTGATTCTGGGTTAAATTTTTGCATAAAAAATAACCCGATGAAGTGGATAAATTCTTTTTACATGTAAAGATGCAGAGGAGAGATCCTCTGCATGATTTTATTTAGCGCCTAGCATGTAGGCTGCACGTAAAAAGAGATCAACGCCTGTCACCAAACAGCTCTCATCGAAGTCAAAACTTTGGTTATGATGCCCCGCTTCTAGTTTAGCGCCTATCATCATATAACCGCTTTGTCCCCCTTGATTTTGTACCGCTTGCATAAAGTGTGCAAAGTCTTCGCATGCGCCAAAATCGCAGCTTTTCACGATGGCATCCTTTTTGATGAACGGTGATTCAAGGGCTGCTTTTTCATACAAATCAGTGATAAACGCTGAACTATCCCCGCCACTGGTACCGCCAACATCTTTGACACTGTATCCTACTGAGTGAATTTTTGAGACACCCTCTAGGATGTTCATGCATTTTGCTTTCATAAAATCATTGAGTTCTGTGGTGACTCCTCTGGTTTCACATGCCATAAAAGCGTTTGGAGCGATGACATTGCGTCCTTCACCCGCTCTTAAAACGCCTACGTTAATGCGGGTAATGCCTTGACTGTGGCGGGTAATGCCATGCATTAAAAGAGCTGCTTCTGCGGCAGCTAAAAGCGCATTTGCTCCCTCCTCAGGTGCGCCTGCAGCATGAGCAGATGTACCATGAAAGGTGACGTCAAATTTTGAGGTGGCAAGGAAGTTATTGACCCCACAAATGAGCCCACCGCTCTTTTTAGATTGAAAGCCGATGTGCGCACCCAAAAGGTAATCCACCCCTTTTAAAATGCCCGCTTTTTCCATAGCAACCGCACCTCTGGTTCCCTCTTCAGCCGTTTGGAAAATAAAACGAAACGTTCCTTTAAAATCCTCTTTATGCTCGCTAATGAGTTTAGCCAGTCCTAAGCCAATGGTAATGTGCCCATCATGTCCGCACGTGTG
>RZYK01000097.1 GCA_009930355.1 Campylobacterota bacterium
GAACAGAAGCAGAGGCTAAAAAATTAGGTTATTCTGCAAAAGAGCTTGAAATTATCAAGAAAGAAGATGCTAAAGTTATTTCTGAAAAAGAAGCTCCAGGACTTGCACACTTAGGTGTTAAAGCAGGCGATGTCATGAAAATGGACAAAGCAGGGGCTGCTGGTGCACACTGGGAAATTACTTTTGAAGATTTCAAAAAAGCACTTGAGCCTTATACTTTGGATTATGTCGCAAAGATTGCTAAAGGTAATCCCGATGAAAAACTAGAAGATTTCAAAGTCAAACTTCAAGAACTTGCGAATCTTTATATTGAAAAAAACAGAAAAGTAGTCAGCTTCTGGACGATGGGCTTTAACCAACACCAAAGAGGTACATGGGTCAATGAGCAATCGTACATGGTTCACTTCCTCTTAGGAAAACAAGCCAAACCAGGTGAAGGTGCGTTCTCTCTTACAGGACAACCCAGTGCATGTGGAACAGCTCGTGAAGTAGGGACCTTTACACACCGACTTCCTGCAGATATGGATGTTTCTATTCCAAAGCATAGAGCGGTGAGCGAGAAAATTTGGAAACTTCCTTCAGGCACACTTAACCCAATGGGTTACCAACACATTATGAATATCCACCGACACATTGAGAGTGGAAAAATCAAATTTGCATGGGTCAACGTGTGTAATCCCTACCAAGATACGGCCAATGCAAATCACTGGATTAAAGCAGCCCGTGAGTTAGACAATTTTATTGTCTGTTCGGATGCGTATCCTGGTATTTCTGCCAAAGTATCTGACCTTATTCTTCCTTCAGCGATGATTTATGAGAAGTGGGGCTCTTACGGCAATGCTGAGCGAAGAACACAACACTGGAGACAGCAAGTTGTTCCAGTCGGTGATGCGATGAGTGATACATGGCAGTGGATCGAACTTTCAAAACGCTTCACCATTAAAGATGTATGGGGTGAATACCCAATTAAAGGTGGAAAAATCCCTAACGTCATTGAAGCGGCAAAAGCGATGGGCTATAAAGAAACGGATACGATGTATGACGTTCTTTTTGCCAATGACTTTTTCAAATCATTTAAAGCAGACGATGCTATTGGTAAAGGATTTGATAACAGTGAAGTCTTCGGCGATAGTCGTGGCGTTATGGGAAGTGATGGTAAAGAGTGGAAAGGGTATGGCTTCTTTATTCAAAAAGCGATTTGGGAAGAGTACCGTCAGTTTGGATTAGGTCATGGACACGACCTTGCAGACTTCGATACCTACCATAAAGTCAGAGGTTTGAAATGGCCTGTTGTCGATGGTAAAGAGACCCAATGGCGTTTTAACGCAAAATACGATCCGTATGCTGCAAAAGCAGGCAATGGTGATTTTGCTTTCTATGGTGATTTTGCAAAAGCTCTTAAAAAAGGTAACTTAGTAAAACCAACCACAGAAGAGACTTATTCCCTTAAAAATAAAGCAAAAATCTTCTTTAGACCGTATATGGATCCATGTGAAATGCCTGATAAAGAGTACGATACATGGTTATGTACAGGTCGTGTGTTAGAGCACTGGCATAGTGGAACAATGACGATGAGGGTTCCTGAACTCTACCGTGCGGTTCCTGAAGCACTCTGTTATATGCACCCAGAAGATGCCAAAGTCAAAGGCTTTAAACAAGGCGATATGATTTGGATCGAGAGTAGAAGAGGCAATGTTAAAGCCCGTGTTGAAACCAGAGGTCGTAACAGAACTCCTCGTGGATTGGTCTTTGTTCCATGGTTTGATGAGAAGGTTATGATCAATAAAGTTTGTCTTGATGCGACATGTCCAATCTCAAAACAAACCGATTATAAAAAATGTGCGGTTAAATTGTACAAAGCATAATTGCAATAATGTATGACTTTAAAGAGGTAAGAGTGTTTCTAAAAATAGCCAATGAACTTCTTAACTCAATAATAGGTCACAAATAGGATAGAAAGGATAGCTTGTGAGTAATCATGCAACACAACAAATCACAGCCAGGCGCAAGTTCCTGACACTCATGGCACAAAGCGTTGGATTTTCTGCACTTGGCGGTATGGTCTGGAGTGGTTATATCGCTGAAGCAAAAGCAGCACCACTCATTCTTCGCCCCCCTGGAGCCGTTGCAGAGGTGGATTTTTTACGTTTGTGCATTAAGTGTGGGCAATGTGTTGAAGCGTGTCCTTATGATACGCTAAACCTTGCAAAACCTGGGGATAACAAACCTTTGGGTACACCGTTTTTCAACCCAAGAGAGGTTCCGTGCTATATGTGTACGGATATTCCTTGTGTTCCGGTGTGTCCAACAGGTGCGTTAAATGAACACGCCGTCTCACGTGTTGTGGAAGGTAAGAAAGAGTTAGATATTACCAAATCACGGATGGGACTTGCGGTCGTTGATGTTGAGTCATGTATTGCTTTTTGGGGTATTCAATGCGATGCCTGTTATCGAGCCTGTCCGATTATGGATAGTGCGATTAATTTGGAGTATCGCCGTAATGAGCGTACGGGAAAACACGCTTATTTGGTTCCTATCGTCAATAGTACCATGTGTACAGGGTGTGGGCTATGTGAACACGCCTGTGTGACTGAAAAAGCTGCGATTCATGTGTTGCCTTTAGAAGTTGCTAAAGGGGCTATTGGAGGGCATTATATTAAGGGTTGGGATGCTTCGGATGAAAAACGCTTAGAGACGCAAAGCAGTGATGTGACAACACACACAAAGCGCAGTGAAAAAAGCGCTCAAGATTATCTCAATGCGGATGAGGAGTTGTTCAAATGAAAACATGGATTCTAACGCATCGGTTTACTCTGGCAAGACGTGTGGTGCAACTGAGCATTTTAGGGCTTTATATGGCTGCAAATGCGTATGGCTTTATGCTTCTTAGCGGAAATCTAAGCTCTTCATTGGTGATGGGGACGATTCCTCTTGCTGATCCGTTTGCGGTACTTCAAATGTTCGCAGCAGGGGCGCTTGTTGGGATGGATGTGCTTTTAGGAGCGCTGATTATCTTACTTTTTTATATGGTTGTAGGCGGTCGTGCGTTTTGCTCATGGGTTTGTCCTATGAATCTCGTTACCGATGCGGCAAATTGGACACGAAAGTTTTTTCTCTTAGATCGTGCGGTTGAGCGCAAAATCTGGTTGAGTCGTAATGTACGCTACTGGGTTTTAGGTCTTAGTATTCTTCTTTCGTTGACCATGGGTGTTGCGGCATTTGAAATGCTGAGTCCTATTGGGATGTTGCATCGAGGTTTGATTTTTGGTATGGGCATGGGTGGCGCAGCCTTATTGTGTATCTTTTTGTTTGATTTATTTGCGGTTAAACATGGCTGGTGCGGACATATTTGTCCTTTGGGAGGATTTTACTCTCTGGTTGGGCGCTTGAGTTTGGTACGTGTTAAACACGACCATACAGTATGTACTTCATGTATGAAATGTAAAGAAGTATGTCCTGAGAAGCATGTATTGGGCATTGTTTCCAAAAGCAGTGGAACGATTGTTTCAGGAGAGTGTACCAACTGTGGCAGATGTGTTGAGGTGTGTGAGAGTCATGCGCTCTTTTTTGGTGTAAGAAATTACATTAACACAAATGTAGGAGAAAAGAATGATGAGTAGAAAAACATTAATATTGGTCTCTTTATTAGGTGTCTTGGTGGCTTCAGGATGTGCGGTGTCTCAATCGTACAAAGAGGAAGAATTAGGGCTTAGAAAAGTGGACCTTTACAGTGAAAAAACAGTGGTAGCTGAATCAACAGCTTATTCAACCGTCGCAGCGGGTGAGTCAAAAGTGTATGAGCGTGCTTTCGAGAATGCTCCTCCGATGATTCCTCATGATGTTGATGGAATGCTTGAAATTAGTAAAGAAAATAACGCATGTATCGGTTGTCACCTTCCAGAAGTGGCTGAAGCAGTTAAAGCAACACCGATTCCAAAATCGCATTTTTACGATATGAGAACTAAAAAAATGCTAAGTGAACTAAGCCAAGCACGTTTTAATTGTAACGCATGTCATGCGCCACAATCAAACAACCAACCATTGGTGAAAAATGAGTTTGAACCAGAGTACCGCTCAAAAGAGGGTACTGCACGTTCTAACTTGCTTGACACCCTCAATGAAGGCGTGAAGTAGTCATGCAAACGCGTGGCAGAAGAGAGGTTTTTACCTCTCTTTTTGGTAAGAAGGACGCAGAAAAAAATCAAAATAAGTTGTGTGTGCGTCCTCCTTACCACAAAGAGGGGGTTGATTTCTCAAAGGCATGTCTCTCGTGTCAAGGCAATCCATGTGTGGGAGCCTGTGAAGAGGAGATTATTGTCTTAGATGCTATGAATGTGCCTTATCTTGATTTTAATAAAGGGGGATGTACCTTTTGCGAAGCGTGTGCAGATGCGTGTAAAGAGGATGTTCTTAGTTTTACATGTAAAGAAGAAAAAGATTTACATGTAAAAGTAAAAATTGACGTCTTAGCCTGCATGGCATGGCACCAAAGTTTGTGTCAAAGTTGTCTCGATGCGTGTGACGTACGTGCCATTACGTTTTTAGGACTTTTTCGTCCTCAAATAAATGCTACAATATGCAATGGCTGTGGCATGTGCGTCAGCATTTGTCCTAGCAGCGCGATGCGTGTTTATACCAAGGAGGAGAGATGAAATACTTAACAACCTTATGTGTTCTCATAGGAACACTTTTTGGCGCAGAGATTGTTCCATCGCATATGATTGAAGCGAGTGGTATTGTGTATCAGATTGAAGTAAGAGGCACAGAACTTTTAGCAGGAACGAGTGCGGGAAGCATTGATGTGTATAAACTCAGTGATGCGACGCTTCAAGAGAAGATACTTTTTCCTAAGATTAAAGATTTTACAGGTGATGAAGTTGCTCCTAAGATTTTTTCTGTTGATAAAATGGAACAGCGTTATTTAGCAGTAGTTCAAGCAACCAGTGGCGCAAGGGAGTTGTATGTGGTCGAGGGTGGAAAACCACGAGTACTCATTGATGCTGCGGCTAATTTGATTATTTCAAAAGCAAAGTTTGTTGATAAAAATCGCATTTTGGTGGCACTTTTGAGTAATGAACTCATTTTATGGGATATTGCGAAAAATAAAGCTGTGTATCGAACGCAACTTAATCCTTCTCATTTTAGTGATTTTGCACTCAATGAGAGTCGAAACATGGTGGCAAGTTCGTGTGAATCGGGTGAAATTACTATTAATGATGTGAATAGCGGTAAAATGATCAAGGTACTTAAAGGCGCAAATGTTGATAATGTCTATAAAGTAGACTTTAAACAAGAGAAAATTTTGTGTGCGGGACAAGATAGACGAGGGGTGATTTACACCTTAAGCGATGGTTCTCATATACGTTTTGATGCACCTTTTTTAATTTATGCGGGAGCCATTTCCCCTTCTCTTACGTATGCTGCTTTTGCGTTTAATCAGGAAAATGACATTGTACTTTTCAATATGCCTACTCACAGCAAAACACATACGCTAAAAGGGCAAAAAAGTACGTTAAATACCATTCTTTTTGCCTCAGAAAAAGAGCTTGTTAGCTCAAGCGATGATCAATTTATTATGATTTGGAGACTCCCATGAATATATCGAGTATAGTAGTTCAAGCAAAACCTTTACATGTAAAAGCGTTGATTGATTTGTTTGACGCCAGTGACTTTTGTGATTATCATTTTAGCGATGAAAATACAGGGAAAATCGTTTTAACCATTGAGGGTGAAAACATCGACGAAGAGATGAAAAAGCTTAAAAAGATAGAAGCCACACCCCATGTCATTAGTGCGACAATGATGATGGCATACAGTGAAGATGAGTTGGATATTGAGCGAGAAAAGCTCCAAAATGCCGATGTCGTGCCTCCTATTTTAAACGATGATAACGTCAAAATTGAAGATATTATCTACCGAGGCGACCTTAAAAAGAAGATACATTAAGGGCATAAGTACTGCTAAGTGTTATCAACTATTTTCTTCGGGTATTTTGTCTGATTGAAATGATAAATTGGTATATTAAATATGCCAATGAGGCTTTATATATAAGGTCTCCTATTGTAATTTTATCCTGTCCTAACATCGTTGAAAATGGGTTCATAGAATGTGCTAATTTAGCCAAATTATAGTCATTGGTTAAACACATATAGAGTGATATTATAAAAATCAATACAATACTTCTAAAAATATTTGACGTAAAAAGTGTACAAAATTTTTCGTATTTTTTGGCTATATAAATTCCAAATACTAGGAGTCCCAAATAGACGCTAAAAGAAAACACTTTAGCAAAAGCAACACATTCATAATCATTGATAACTACTTTACTATTGTCAAAATATGCATAACCACAGCTAATAGCCATAATCCAAAAAAATGTCAAAAACCAATCTTGTGAGTTATTTGAAGTAAGTCTATGGAGAGAAAATACTAATTTATCAATGAAGTTGTTTTTCCAACTAAGCTCTTTTTCTTGTTTTTGCATTTCAATCGCATAAAATTTATTGAAGTCGATAATATTACTGATTTTATCGAGTTCATGTTTGATAAATCTTGCAGTTTCTCGATTAGCAATTTCTTGTGTTCCAATACTTTTTTCTTGTAGATTTTTTATATTTGAAAAATTTGTACTCCCTAAAAAAACAGTATCTTCTAAGTCTAAACATGCAAATTTTGCATTTTTAAATGAAGTTGTTTTTGAAAAGGTTGTAAATTTAAAATTGACTTTTTCTTTGAAAATGACATCTTTGAAAAGGGCAGCGTCTTCAAAAAAAGTTCGATGAAAAGAAGCTTCTCCTTCTTCATCTTTTAATATTTGAAATGTTGAGTTAAAAAAATCTGCTGTTGCTTGAAAGCGTGTATTATGGAAACTAATATTGTTTTTTACATTACAATGGGTTAATTCTACTTTTTTATCAAAAATTGAATTTTTAAAATCTAAAGACTCTATTTCTATACCATCAAGTAAAAATCGATCTCTTATCGTACAGTTTTCTAAACGAAGTTTTTTAATAGCTTTATGTTCATTATAAATAGTATTTTTAAAAATCATACCTTTAAAAATAATATTTAACGCTCTAAACCCTTTTTCAAATTGACAATCTGAAAATAAATTTGGTTCTATTTCTAAAGTTTTGTTTTTACTTGCTTCTTCATCTGCGGTATATTCAATAGAGACATCTTTTTTAAAAATACACATTTGAAATACAACATTATCTTCATTTCCTAAAACGTTAAATCCACCTCCACTCAGTGAAAA
>RZYK01000386.1 GCA_009930355.1 Campylobacterota bacterium
TGTTGCAAATGCAGATGTGGCGAAACACAATCGTGCTGCTGCCAAATTGTTTGAAATAATGAAGTTAAATATGAATGATATTAGTGCACAAAATATGCTTATTAGTAAAGGTGAAAAAAGCGAAGAGGCGATAGCATCTCATGCAAAAGCGTGGATAAAAGCACATCAAAAAACATTTGATGGGTGGATTGAAACGGCTAAAAAGGCAGCATACTAAATAAAGAGGTAGCGTAAAGTTTACGCTACCCTTCCATGATGAGGGATATAGCCTTTGCTTCCTATCATTAATAACAAAACACCACAAAGACTGACCATCATCATCACTCCTGTAATGGGAAAGAGCGTACCATCGTGAAAGCTACTGGCAACAAACCCCATAAAAGCGCCTACACTGTACTGTAAAACTCCAATAATAGCATTAGCGGAGGCACTAATCGTTGGGAAAAATTCCAATGTTAAAGCAATAGAGTTAGAAAAAATGAAGCCTAAAATACCTATGTAAAGCCCAATAAGAGGCGCTACAATATAAATGGGGGCATTTTGGGCACTAAAAAGCAAAATGCCTAAAAGTGCTTGAATAATTGTACCCATACGCAGCAAAACAAAAGGATCTTTCGTTTTAACAATAGAAGCATTAAGGCGTCCAAAAAACATCATTAGTGTGACATTCAGCGCAAAAATAAGCGCAAAAGGGGTGGCTTTAAGATGAAAATGCTCCATGTAAATAAACGAAGAAGAAGTAATGAATGTGTACATGCCTGAACTACATAAAATTTGCGAAACAATAAAAACCATCGCTAATTTATGACTCAAAACGGTTTTATAATTTTGAATGGGAGTAATTTTTGTGCGTTCTTTTTTAATGGAAGGAAAGCGAAAAAGATAAAAAGCTAAGGCAAAAAGCGTGTAACATCCCATCCCAATAAAAATAGCTTCCCACTCAAAAAATTTTAGAATCAATGAACCTAATGTAGGGGCTAGAAGTGGCGCCATAAGCATAATCATGGCAATCATAGAAAAAATACGTGCACTCTCTTTGCCTTCAAATCTATCACGCACAATGGCAGAAACATTGACTGTTGCAATACCACCACCAAAAGATTGAAGCGCACGTAATACCCAAAACATCTCAATGCTGTTGGTAATCGAGAGCATAAAACTACTCAGAGCAAAAACGCTAAGACCGATGAGAATCATAGGACGTCTGCCATAAGCATCAGAAATGGGTCCTCCAAAAAGTTGTCCCATCGCCATACCAAAAAAGAAGAGGCTAAGACTGATTTCTACGTGAGGAATGGCACTGTGAAGGTCAAGTGCGATGGCAGGGAAGGCAGGCAGATACATATCAATAGCGAGGGGAGTAATGGCGGAAAGGGAAGCCAATGTTAAAACAATTTGGCGTTCTGTAAGTGTGTGGGACATTAATAACTCTTTAAAATAATCTAGTGACATTATAGATTAAAAATTTAAATGCCCTGTTAA
>RZYK01000387.1 GCA_009930355.1 Campylobacterota bacterium
TAAAGCAGAAGCAAAAGAGCTTAAAATGCTCAATAGCAATCAAGAAGCAATCAAAAAAGAACGTATTTTACGTATGAAAAAAGTCAGTGGCGGATATGAAGGTCAAGATGATTATCTTGATATTCCAACGTTCATTCGACATCAAATGGATTAATTCTTCTTCCCTATCCCTCTTAAACGATAAGAAGCCTTTGCTTCTTATCTATTTTATATGTAACAACCATCCTCTTCTTATAAAAAGTACTACTTGTGTTAACATTAAAACTTTAATCGCCCACTCACTCTGTTTATGCATTGTAGAAAATGCTTGTGTTACAGTGTATTCTGTACCTAATCGCTGGGCATGAACAATAAATGGAGTGTAATAAAAAAGGAAAAGCCCTGTAAAAATAAGAATGCTAAGCGATAAAATTAATGAAAAAAAGTCATTATTTTTGCGCACCATCATGACTTGCACTTCATAAATAATACTATAAAGAGCTACAAAACCAATGAGAATATTCATTTTTAAAAAAACCTGTGTCATTAAAATACCACTTTGAAAGTGACTTAACACACCCTCACCTAAATACTTTTGTGGGAAAAAAATAATAGGCGCAACCAATGCACCTGCCGCTATTTCTACTCCAATAGCAATACCTAAAAGACCTAAATAGAGTAATGTAAAACTTTTCATCGCTTCTCCTGAATAAAAAAACCTCGATCTAGACCTGCTAAATCCTTATAAAATACAGGCTCAAGCCCATGTTGAATACAATAGTTTTGTAAAGGTGCTTTTTGATCGTATCCCATTTCACACACCAACGTTTTGACTTTTTGACTCATAAAGACATCAATAATATGACACAACATCTCATCGCCCTTCTCTCCACCAAAAAGTGCCAAAGAAGGCTCAAAAGCAAGTCCTTTCCCTAAAGGCTCATCTTTTGCAATATAAGGAGGATTAGAGACAATCATATCGATAGGTTCATTGACTCCATCCACGTAACTTCCCTGTACAAAACCAATCCGCTCATAAACACCGTGTTTCAAAGCATTTTTTTGGCTTACATGTAAAGCATCGCTGGAAATATCAACTGCGGTTATTTTTGCATGAGGAAGCATCAAAGCAAGCATAATACTCACAATCCCACTGCCACATCCAATCTCCACGATATGCGCCTCTTTTGGCAAACTTTTTGCAAGTTCAAACGCCTTATCAACCAAAATTTCAGTCTCAGGTCGTGGAATTAATACCCGTGAATCCACATCAAATTCTCTATCATAAAACGAAGCACGCCCCAAAATATACTCCAATGGTTCATGATTCGCACGACGCTTGAGTGCACTATAAAACCATTCATCAAGGATGATATCATCATCACTGTGTGAAACTATCCAGATCATCTCTTTACCTAATAATTCACCCAATAACAACATCGTCTCTTTTTGAGGAATCTGTGTCACCTCTTTTAAACACGCTACGCCCAAAGACAAACACT
>RZYK01000098.1 GCA_009930355.1 Campylobacterota bacterium
AATTTTGCTAATATGGCAAGCCTTGAAGAACCAAAATCTCTTTTAAAAACCCTTTTTGAAATTTCTTCCTTTACGAAAGAGAACGTTCAATATGCCCAAATTCAACTCCTTTATTATTTAATCCAATTGGGCAATCTTCGTGTCAATCAAGCCATTATAAAACGCTTAGAATACCTCAAAAAAGAGGGCATTATCTCTTACGATGTAGAGCGCTCCATTAGCGGAGTTCTATCCCTTATTGAAGAGAAAAAAATTGAAATAACATCTTTACATGTAAAGCGTGCAAGCGCTCAAGAAAATTACTATAAAACCGCTTTGCATTCACTCTCAACTGCCATTGAAAATGTAACGAACGTTCTTGAAATTCCACGCTTAAAAGAGCGTTTAGATCTCATTCCTGAACGCTTAGCCAATCAGCGTTTTTCTATTGGCATTACAGGCGTTATGAATGCAGGTAAGTCCACCATGCTCAATGCTCTCTTAGGTGAGGAGCTTTTAGGCACATCGGTGGTACCAGAAACGGCGAATTTAACCGTGATAAAATATGCCAAAGAGCCTTATGCGATCGTTAATTTTTGGAATGCCAAAGAGTGGGCTAACATCGAAAAAGGCTCACAAACACTCAAAAGCCTTGAAGCCTTTGTTAAAGAGAGTAAGGCGCATTTTGGAGAAAAATTTAACACGTTAGTGAGTGCGCAAGGGGTAAGTGAGCGCATTAGTGTGAAAGATTTAGCCCTTTACACCTCTGCAAAACACTCTGATAAAAAATGTAATTTGGTCAAAAGTGTTGAGCTGTACACGGATCTTAAGTTTGTGCAAGAGGGTGTGCAAATTGTGGATACACCAGGTTTAGATGACCCCGTGATTCAGCGTGAAGAGATTACTTTAGAGTATCTGAGTGAATGTGATTTGATGATTCATTTGATGAACGCCGCACAAGCAGCAACGCAAAAAGATGTTGATTTTATTATTGATGCCCTTTTGTACCGCAATGTTGCACGATTGTTAGTCGTGATTACTCGTATTGATGCCATTAAAGAAAAAGAGTTACAAGAAGTCATTGCTTATACCAAGCGTAGCATTGAAGCACGCTTGAGGGAGCAAAACAAGGGTGCTAAACTGGATGAAATTATTGCTAAAATTGTTTTTATTCCTATCGCTGGAAAATTAGCATTACTGCATAAATTAGGGCGTGAACAAGAGGCATTGGCTTTAGGCTATGATTTGGAGCGTACGGGACTTCCTTTCGTCGAAGCGTACCTTGAAGATGTGCTCTTTGGTAGTAACAGTCAAAAAGCTAATTTGATTATTGCGTCCAATCAAAAAGAGATAGAATCCATTATTGAAGAATCCTTGCGTAGTTTTGAGCAGGAGTTTCAGCTCTTAAATCTCTCAAACGAAGAGATTGAACAAGCATACGCCAAACATCAAGATGATAAAAAAGCGATGATACACTTTTTAGAGCAGATTAAAAGCAGTGTTGCTCAAAGTAAAGAGGAGATGCGTAACTATTTTACCACCTTGCAAACCTTTGCATCCAATCGTTTAAGCACATTGCAAAACGTTCTGAAACGTCGTATTAGCGATGATGTAAGTTATGAAATGAGTAAGCATAAAAAATTGCCTAAAGAGGAGCGTGTGGCTTCTATTATTGAAACAGCAATGAAAGATGGCATGGTAGATTTGGTACGGGATTATCGCTATGAGTTTCAAAAGAAGATGCAAAGTGCTCTAGAGTATATGGATGCCAAATACGGTGAATTTAAAAGCGATGCTGGCGAACACACCTTTGATGCTAAAGCCTTTTGTGAAGAGCATTTGAGCTCTATTTTACTCTTTAAAAACAGCTCAGTTGTAATTGCAGGTGTGAATGATGCCATTAAAAAACAGGGCAAAAATGACCTGAGTGCTCTTAATATGAGCCTAGATACACTGTTTAACGAAGAGTTTTCTGGAATGAAAGAGATGATACACGAGAAATTGCAGACGATTAATCAAACGCTTTTAGAGTCGTTTTCTGCGCTGTGTCAAGCACCAGCTTCAACCATTGAGGCTCGTTTTATGGCCGAAGAAGCGCTTTTAGAAAATGCGATGCGTCACATGAAAGATGCAACGCAAAACCGTGAAGCTCGTATGTTAGAGATGAAAGAGAAAGAGCGTGTGCTAAGAATTGTCTTAGATGACTTACATGTATTAAAGGAGTCTAAATGAGTCTTTTAGAAAATTTTGTTAACTCTTATAAAGCAAACTTCTTAAAAGCGGTTCCTACCTTTGATGCAACACTTTTGGGTGCACTTAAAAAAGTACAGTATGTTCTTTTAGAGGAAAACCAGCATCCTTCCATACAACTTAAAAAAGCGTTAGACCGCCTTCAAATGCGCTCTGAAGAGCCAATGAAAGTAGCCATTACGGGGCAATTTTCGAGTGGAAAATCGACCTTTTTAAATGCTTTACTCGCCAAGAGTATTTTGCCTACAGGCATTACCCCTGTGACTTCTAAAGTGAATTATATTCGCTATGGAGAAGAGTTTAAAATTCGTGTACGCTACAAAGATGGCAGAGATGAATACCACGATATTAGCAATATTGCTCATTTTACCGACCAAAGAGGTTCTGTGGAGGATATTGCTTATTTGGTGCTGTATGCACCTCTTAATATTTTAAAAGACATCGTTTTTGTTGATACACCAGGTCTTAATTCCCAAGCAGCCAGCGATACACAAACCACAGAAAAGGTACTCAAAGAGGTTGATGGCATTATTTGGTTAACGCTGATTGATAATGCGGGAAAAATGAGTGAGCTTCAGGTTTTAGAGGAGTATTTAGGCAAGTACCAAAATAAATCACTGTGTGTGTTAAACCAAAAAGATAAATTTACACCCGAGCAAGTTGCAGAGACTACGCAGTATGTTAAAAGTGCTTTTCAAAAGTTTTTTAGCGATGTCATTCCTATCTCCGCACGCCAAGCTTTAGAGTCACGCAGTCACGATAAAAAAGTGATGATGCAAGAGTCTTTAGATACCTTTATAGGTGATTTACATGTAAAGCTCAAAGAGGGCTCTGAAAGGCTTGACTTTAAAGCCATTGAGCATGATTTTAAAGCATACCAACAGGCCGTAGAAACTATTTTACAGTGTGATTTGAGTGCGAACTTAAAACTGTTAGAAGATTCCAATATTGATAAAGTTTTAGAGTTTATTCGAAGTGAAATTCAACCCAAATCAACTCAGTCCAAAGAGTTTGCCATCACTAAGGAAATTCAAGAAATTACCGCTAAACTCATCGCCCAACATGAGCTTTTTCTAGCCATTTACGATGAACTCTTAGAGGAGATTGTTCGCTTTGAAGCAGAAGCAAAGGGATTGTTTACGGAGCTTAAGAGTAAATTTTCCCATGATTTAAAAAGTGCGTTTATGCGCATTGAGCAGATTATTGATACCATCGCTGATGCTATTTTCAATCAAATAACGACTGAAAAATTGGTACGCTATGAGGCACAAAAAGGAGGTTTGCTCAAAAAGAGTGTGAATTACCTTTCTTTTGAATACCAAGCGCCAAAAATTAACTCGGATTTAATTTACAAAAGCCTTTTTTATGAAGAGAATTTAATTGGCAAAATGTTTAAGCAATATGTGCGCACTTTAGGAGACATTCAAAATGAAGTGAATGAAAAAAATGCGCAAGTCTACCGCTCCTTTGAAGCGGGTGTTGTGGCGTGGCAGGCACCTTATGAGGTCATTCGAAAAAGTGAGGAGATTCACTCAGACATTGAGTTTGCCAATATGCGTCGTTTTGCCTCTAAAGCGTATGAAACGGTTTTAAAAGCATTTAACGATGAAATAGCCAATTCCTATGCCAAAATTAGCTCTGAGTTTAACCATCTTTCCAGTGCGGTGAGCTTTAACTATCAAAATGCAACCGAAGTGTGTGTGGCATTTTTGGAAAATAAAATTGAAAAATCACGTAAATTGTATGAAGAAAATCCCACCAAATTTTCTTTGTATCAGCCTAAATTAGACGAAATTAAAGAGCGCCTTAGAACAGCATTTCATCTTTATGAGCTTGAAAATATGATGAACACCAAACATACCTTTTTAAGCAAAGATTATGAGCGTTTAGTGAGCCAATTCACCCGTTTAAAAGAGGAAAAAGTGGCGTTTTTAGAAGAGAAAAAAGCGCATCATCAAGAGATTATTTCATCCATAACAGCTTTACAAAAAGAGGTTTTATAAGCTCTTTTTCTTTTTTACATGTAAAGATACAAAGGTTTGCTGATGCGTGCAAACCTCTTTACATGTAACTCTTTTCCTTGAGCAATTTATAGAGTTTGAGCAGGGAAATAAACAAGGTCGTAATGGCAGGACCTAAGATCATTCCCCAAAAGCCAAATGTGGAAAGACCCGCAAAAATAGCAAAGAAAATCAAGAGTTCATTGACCATAGTGGGTGTTTTAACCATTTTATCGTTGATGTATTTGATAATTAAAGGCTTTACAAACGTATCGGCGATAATAGAGATCACAACAATCGAATAGAGTGCAATAATAATGGCTGAGGTTGTATTGCCATGTGCAATTTCAAGGGCACACAGAGGAATCCACATGAGTGCTCCTCCAATGATAGGAATTAAAGAGGCAAAGCCGTAAAAAATACCCAATAATAACCCATCATATCCAAAGTACATACCAATAAAAGAGAAGAGCATACCCTGAAAAATAGCGCTAAATAAAATAGAATACAACACCACACTCATCACACTGGTTACTTCCGCAAATACCATGTTGACTTCTTGTGCGCCTAGAGGCATCACACTTTTGATGTAATCAATTAAATCTTTGCCATTTAAAAGCGCAAAAAAGAAAAAGACCACAATCAGAAGCATGTCTTTTAAAAATCCAGCACTATTCTTGCCTAGAGAGCCTAAATAAGAGAGTGCCGTGCTTGACATTTGTGCGATATTGAGGCTACTAATAAACTCGTCCAAAGAAGATTGCATAAAAGCAAAGGGAGTAGGCAGTTGATAATCGAGGGTTCTGAGGTAGTGTTGCACTTTTTCAATCATGGCAAAATCAAAATTATTGACAATAGACCCAATGGAGGTCAGTGAATAAATCAAGGGTCCAAAAAGGAGTAATGAGAGCAGTGATGTAGAAAGAATG
This sequence comes from Campylobacterota bacterium, assembly GCA_009930355.1. GTDB lineage: Bacteria > Campylobacterota > Campylobacteria > Campylobacterales > Sulfurospirillaceae > Sulfurospirillum. The sequence goes on from RZYK01000098.1 coordinate 5,159, forward strand.
GCCGCAACATGTCTATTTTTGGTGAATTTATAAAGTTTAAAATTAATAGTATACGTTGCCATTGCAAGCAAGGAAGCAATGGCGATAATCATCAAAAAAGGCTGATACAATTTTAGCAAGGAGACCAAAACCACTAAAAAAATAGCGGTTAAAAAGAAGCGATGTTCATTCATGCATTTTCCTCAAAAAGGGTACTTTGTAGTGTTGTGGGTGGCGTGAGACGAAATAACTCATACGTTTTAGGACTCGCAATTCGTCCCCGTGCGGTTCGCTCAATATAGTTGTTGGCAAGCAAATAAGGCTCTATCACATCCTCAATCGTTCCCTCATCTTCACTCAGTGCTGCTGCAATGGTGCTAAGACCCAACGGGCGTCCTTTGCTTTGAAGCAGTAATTCCAAATATTTTAAATCCAGTTCATCAAAACCTAAATCATTTACACCCAGTTCATTGAGTCCATATTGCGCACGCTCTTTATTAATCTGTGCTTCATCAACCACATCCGCATAGTCACGAATACGCTTTAACAAGCGAAGTGCAATACGAGGTGTTCCCCGTGATCGTCTTGCCATTTCAACCGCAGCTTCTTGAAGACAGATTTTCTCGAGTTTATGCGATGCTTTGGTAATAATTAAAGAGAGCTCCTCTTTGGTATAAAATTGCAGGCGAAAATGCATTCCAAAGCGATCCCTAAGTGGCGAGCTAATCATCCCCGCACGTGTGGTTGCTCCAATAAGTGTAAAGTGAGGCAAGTCAATTTTAATCGTTTGTGCCGCAGGTCCTGAGCCAATAATAATATCCAAACGGTAATCTTCCATGGCAGGATAGAGTATCTCTTCAATCGCAGGAGAGAGCCTGTGAATCTCATCGATAAACAGAATATCCCCCTCTTGTAAATTGGTTAAAATAGCTGCTAAATCCCCACTTTTTTCAATCATAGGGGCTGCGGTAATTTTAATATTGGAGCGCATTTCGTTGGAAATAATATATGCCAAAGTTGTTTTACCAAGACCAGGAGGGCCAAAAAAGAGAATATGATCTAAACATTCTGAGCGTTTTTGCGCCGCTTGAATGAACACTTGCAAGTTTTTTTTAATTTTTTCTTGCCCAATATAGTCCTCAAAAGAGGTAGGGCGAAGGCTCTTTTCATACTCACTCTCAAAAGAGACTTTTTCAATTTCTACAATGCGTTCCATTTTCTCACTTTTGGTAGGTGTATTCGGTGTCGGGGAATTGACGTGTTTGCACCTCTTTGACATACGCATCCACAGCATCTTGCACAAGGGTTGCCCCGTCTAAATAGCGTTTGACAAATTTGGGTTTAAAGGCTTGAAAAAAGCCTAACATATCACTCCAAACGAGCACTTGACCATCGGTGTATTTCCCCGCACCAATACCAATGGTGGGAATGGAAATCGCTTCGGAGATACGTTTTGCAGCCTCTTCGACAACGCCTTCAATGACCACACTAAAGGCACCCGCTTTTTCCACCGCTTTGGCATCTTCAATAAGCGCTAAAATATCTTCTTCACTGCGTCCTCTAACTTTATACCCACCCTCACTACGTACGTATTGTGGCATGAGACCAATATGTGCCATAACGGCAATGGAGTTTTGCGTGAGAGCTTGAATGATGTGCGCACGATTTACACCCCCTTCAATTTTCACTGCGTGGGCATTGGTTTGGCTGTAGACTAAAGAAGCATTGAAAAGGGCATTTTTTTCATCGGTATAGGTTCCAAAAGGCATGTCACACACAATGAAAGTCTCTTTAGCTCCTGCACAGACGGCTTTAGTATGATAGAGCATTACTTCCATACTCGCAGAAAGCGTGTCTGGTTTAGCATTAAAACTCATATTAAGGCTATCGCCAACTAAAATAATGTCGACTTTTTGATCAAATAAAGAAGCAAAAAGCGCATCATAAGCTGTAATGACGCTAAGGGGTGTTTTTCCCTTCTGTTGTTTAATGGATGTGATTGTTTTCATGGCTTCATTATACCCTATTTTAGGACAAGAAAATTTTAGATTAAACATGGTACAATGAGCCACTTCGGAGGTATGTAAGATGGGTATTCTGAAACAATTAGAA
>RZYK01000388.1 GCA_009930355.1 Campylobacterota bacterium
ATCTAAACGATAATACCATGAGCGAATAAAAAGCTCACCTTCATTGACACGACGCTCTACATCTGGATAGGTGAGAAGATTTTTAGACTGAAAAAGCAGGGAAATTTTCTCGGTTAATTCCAAGCGTTCTTCATGCGAAACGCTCTGCGAAATCAACTTTTGTGTCACATAGTTTTTCGCTTCAAGCCCTAGTTCTAGCCACTTTTTAACATGCACGAGATTAATATCGGTAATCTTTGTGTACATCGTCTCAATCGCCCCACAATGCGAATGCCCACACACAATGATATCGGTCACTTCAAGTACAGAAACCGCATACTCAATGCCTGCTGCGGTAGCGTGGTAGTCATTATCAGGAGCAAACGGTGGCACAAAATTGCCCACATTACGCAGTACAAATAAATCCCCAGGGGCAGAGAGCGTAATTAAAGAAGGGTCCACCCTTGAATCACTACACGCAATAAATAAAACTTTTGGATTTTGACCGTTTTTCACCAAGTCTAAAAACTTATTTTCATACTTTTTAAACTTCGTATCTTTAAATTTTTCATAGCCACTGATTAAATCCGCAATTTTCATTCTTCATCCTTTTGAGATTTTCGAAAGTATACAAAAAGAGTCCAAACAAAGAAATTACAAGCACAAAGTGATTATAATAACTCCAATTTTTTAAAGCATAAAGGAACATCATGGAATTTAAAAACGCTACCATTTCAAAAAAAGCAAATGTCTATTTTGATGGCAAAGTCGTCAGCTACACCGTAAAATGTGAAGATGGTACGACTAAAACGCTAGGCGTGATGCAAGAAGGTGATTATACGTTTAATACAGGTGCTGCTGAAGTGATGGAGTTTTTAAGCGGTGAACTCAGCGTGGAATTACCCAACCAAAAAGAGCCTTTAGTGATTCACGAAAAAGCCACCTTTGACGTCCCCGCAAACTCTAGTTTTACCTTACATGTAAAAACCGTAGCAACCTATTGTTGCGCTTACGCTCAATAAAAAAATTAAAGTGCCTTAGCAAAACGCATTGCTGAGGCAAATGCCCATTGAAAATTAAAACCACCCAATTCTCCTGTGACATCTAAGACTTCACCGATAAAATAAAGCTCCTCGCATTTTAAACTTTGCATCGAAGCACCATCGATTTCATCCGTACTTACGCCACCACGTGTTGCTTCGGCTTTGGTGTAGCCAAAATTTCCAGCAGGTGAAAAGGTGTAGGCTTTGAGTGAGTTCAAAAGCTCTTTTTCGCTGGCATTTAATTTTGAGAGCACTTTATCTTCCAAACTCACCGCATCTAAAAAGGCTTTGCTAAAACGTTTGGGAAGTCCAAGTGCGGTGGTTATCTGCTTTTTGGCATGGGTTTTAAATAAGGCTTCCATCGAAGCGATATGGGGTAAAAAGTCAATGCAAATGTTCCCTTTTTTCCAATACAAAGAACCACTCAGCACACAAGGACCGCTAATGCCT
>RZYK01000389.1 GCA_009930355.1 Campylobacterota bacterium
AGAGACTGGAAAGGTTATTTCAGTAGCAGATGGTGTTGCCAATGTTTATGGTTTGAAAAACGTTATGGCTGGTGAAATGGTTGAATTTGAGAATGGCGAGAGAGGAATGGCACTTAATCTTGAAGAATCAAGTGTTGGTATCGTTGTTCTTGGTAGTTGTAATGAAATTAAAGAAGGCTCTTCTGTAAAAAGATTGGCAAAACTTCTTCGAGTACCTGTTGGTGAAGCACTTGTGGGACGTGTTGTAAACTCACTAGGTGATCCTATTGACGCAAAAGGTCCAATTAATGCAACTGAGACACGTTTTGTTGAAGAAAAAGCACACGGTATTATGGCACGTAAATCGGTTCATGAGCCACTTCAAACAGGACTTAAAGCAATTGATGCACTTGTTCCAATTGGTAGAGGACAAAGAGAGCTCATTATTGGTGATAGACAAACAGGTAAAACAACCATTGCGATTGATACGATTATCAATCAAAAAGGTCAAAATGTTACATGTATTTATGTTGCTATTGGTCAAAAACAATCAACGGTTGCTCAAGTGGTTAAAAAACTTGAAGAACACGGTGCAATGGATTATACGATCATCGTTAATGCAGGTGCAAGCGATTCTGCTGCAATGCAATTTTTAGCACCATATGCTGGTGTTTCTATGGGTGAATATTTTAGGGATAATGGTAAACACGCTTTGATCGTTTATGATGATCTTTCAAAACATGCAGTTGCTTACCGTGAAATGTCTTTGATTTTACGTCGTCCTCCAGGTCGTGAAGCTTATCCAGGTGATGTTTTTTATCTTCACTCTCGTTTGCTTGAAAGAGCAGCAAAAGTTAATGATGAATTGGGTGCAGGTTCACTAACAGCTCTTCCTATCATTGAAACACAAGCGGGTGACGTATCAGCGTACATTCCAACGAATGTTATTTCTATTACAGATGGTCAAATTTTCTTAGAATCAGACCTCTTTAATTCAGGTATTCGTCCTGCGATTAACGTTGGACTTTCTGTTTCACGTGTTGGTGGTGCGGCACAAATTAAAGCAACTAAGCAAGTTGCAGGAACATTAAGACTTGATCTTGCACAATATCGTGAACTTCAAGCATTTGCACAGTTTGCAAGTGATCTTGATGAATCAAGCCGTAAACAACTTGAGCGTGGACAAAGAATGGTTGAGCTTCTTAAGCAACCTCCTTATGCACCAATTGCTATTGAGAAACAGGTATTGATTATCTTCGCAGGAGCAAAAGGTTATTTAGATAGTATTGACGTAAAAGAGGTTAGCCGTTTTGAAGCTGAACTTAATTCATATGTCAGTGCGAAGTATCCAGATATTATCGAACAACTTAACGTTAAAAAAGCAATTGACAAAGATTTAGAAGAACAATTACATAAGGCATTGAGCGAGTTTAAAGCGACGTTTGCAGTCAAGTAAGGATAAGCTATGGCAAACCTTAAAGAGATAAAA
>RZYK01000099.1 GCA_009930355.1 Campylobacterota bacterium
CTAAGAAGCAAAGTGTTTTTCAAAAAATAGCTGCATTTGTAGAAAAGTTTAAAGGTGTAGGCGGGCAGGTTTAATCAAGTAAGAGATGCTTTAATACATGTAACGCAAAAGAGGTACAAATGATTTATGATACTTTTGATAGTTTAAACAAAACAGTTTCTATTCCGATCAGATATGCCAATGGAAAAATTGAATATTTTTATGGTGGAAAATTACCTAAACTCAAAGATGGTGTTATTGGTGAGCTCATTTTACCAGCATATGCACTAGAGGACAAAAAGTTCTTAGAAAACATATCCAAAGAAGTTATTGTTGATCTTCTACCCTCTGGTACAAAACTGTTTGCTGAAATTAATGTCAATAACTTTGAAAAGCTGGATGAAGTTCTAAAGCAATTTGTAATTCATAAGAGATGCAATTTTATAGAAATAATCCTTCAAGAAAAACTAAAATTAAAACTCAGAGGCACTAAAAAGCCACAATTGCTTTCTGTTAAATGTGATATCCCAGCACTAGGAAAGGTTGCAAATAGTTTAAATCACGCCTATTCACTTATATCTGAAGCCTATGAAATTGAACGCATTTCGCACATTGGCAATGTTTTTAAAAAAGTGTATTATCGTGATGATTTCTCATATCATGAGCTTGATACATTGAGAGGAAATATTCAATATAAATTTGAAGAAGATATTCTTTTAAAACGATAGATATTAACTCAAGAATAGTAGTAGATATCATATTTAATTCAATTATATTTGTAAAATATAACTTTACAAAGGAGAAATTAAAATGTCAAAAACATATAGATTGTTTATCAGTCACTCTTGGAGTTATAGTGAAAATTATCAAAAAGTAATAGAACTGATCAAACAACAAGGTTTAGATTTTTATGATCATTCCGTACCAAAAGATGATCCTATTCATACAAATGGTACAGATAAACAATTACATGAGGCAATCGAGGCGAAGATGAAAGGCACTAGTTGCATATTGATACTTGCTGGTGTTTATGCGAGTTATAGTAAGTGGATTCAAAAAGAAATTGCAATAGCTAAAAGCCATGGGAAAGTAATTATTGCAATTGAACCTTGGGATTCGGATAAAACATCAAAAGTAGTTAAAGATGCAGCTGATAAAATTGTTAAATGGCAAGGTAAGTCCATCGTAGAAGCAATTAAGGAGCTTGGCTAATGAGAAAAGCATTGATTGTTGGTATTGATTATTATCAAAATGTATCTCAACTGTATGGCTGCGTGAATGATTCATATTCTGTAAAAAGTGTATTAGAACGAAATAGTGATGGAACGTTAAATTTTGACATAATGCACGATACTGCCTCAAATGAGAGTCAAAGCATTACCCGAGGCGAATTAAAAGACAAAATAACTCAATTATTTACAGATGATAGTGAAGTTGCATTATTTTACTATGCAGGACATGGCTATATAGAAAACAATGGTGGATACTTAGTTACTTCGGAATGCACTCGCGGAGATGATGGGCTAGCATTAGATGAAGTTTTAAACATCGCAAACAAATCAAAAGCTAAAAATAAAATTATCATTTTAGATAGTTGTCATTCAGGAATAGCAGGCAATATTTCTAGTCTCGAGAATAAATCTTTATTAAGTGAAGGCGTGACAATATTAACTGCTTCAAGTGAATCACAATATGCTCAAGAAACAAATGGGCAAGGTGTATTTACAAGCCTTTTAGTTGATGCTCTAAATGGTAGTGCTTCCAATTTAGTTGGAGAAATTTCACCAGCAAGTATTTACGCTCATATTGATCAATCATTAGGAGCATGGGAACAAAGACCAATATTTAAAACAAACATAAAAAAATTTATTTCATTGAGGAAGGTTCAAGCACCAATCTCTTTAGATGATTTGAAAATGATTACTGCACTATTTGAGAAAGTGAGTTCAATTTTTCAATTAGATCCAACTTTTGAACCAAAGAGAGATAATGTAGATTTAAAAAATTTGCCTAAACCAATAGAAGAAAATGTAGAAAAATTTAGAATTCTACAAAAATTTAACAGAATAAATTTAGTTGTTCCTATTGATGCAGAACATATGTATTATGCTGCAATGAATAGTAAAAGCTGCAAATTAACTTCTCTAGGTGAACATTATTGGAATTTAGTAAAAAAAGAAAGAATCTAATGTGTTATCGTATGATTAATATATCTTTAGTATATTATCTATACAATAAAACAAATATTGATGTATAATAACCCCATGGAAACCATCGATATCAAAAACCACTTTAAAACATCGCTGTTTACCCATGAAATGCTCAGTGCCTTTTTAGAACCTAGCATTTCACAGGTCAATATTAAAATAGCCACGATGGTCAAAAATGGTGATTTGATACGCTTAAAACGAGGGGTTTACCATCTTGGGAAAAGATACCAAAGCACCCCCATTGATGCTATCAGCATCTCCAATATGCTCTATGCCCCTTCGTATGTTTCGTTTGATTTTGCACTCTCATACTATGGCATGATTCCTGAGCGTGTGAGTGAAGTGACAGCTGCAACGCTTAATCATCCAAAACTTTTTGAAACGCCCTTAGGGCGCTTTAGTTATAAACACATCCCCAAAGAAGCCTATGCACTTGGTGTTGATTGGATGTATGATGAGAATAACGGTGGAAAACTCATAGCAACCCCAGAAAAAGCATTGTGCGATAAAATACGCTATGACAGAGGTGTAGGAAGTATGACACAAGCGCAGATGAGAGAGTACCTTTTGTATGACCTTCGCCTAGAGCGATTAGAGATGTTAAATGTTGAACTTATCTTCTCAATCGCACACGCCTATCGTTCTAAAAACTTACGCACACTCGCTTCCTTACTGCAAAAAGGAGTCAATCATGGCTAATACTCATCCTGCCATTGCCAAGATGCTCGAGCATTATGCACTTAACTCTAAAGAAGAGAGTGTGGATGCTTTGCGTGAAATTCTTCAAGAGATTGTGCTTTTAGGACTGTATGAGGGAGGGTTTTTTAAAGAGGCCGCTTTTTATGGAGGAACGGCACTTCGTATTTTACATGGACTTCCACGCTTTTCAGAAGACCTTGATTTCTCCCTTCTTCAAGAAAATCCATCATTTGATTTGCGTATCTATGAAAAATCTCTTAGTGAAACATTACTCTCCTTTGGGTTCGATGTAAAGATTGAGATGAAAGAAAAAACAGCGGAATCTGCTGTACAGTCTGCTTTTCTAAAAGGCAATACCGTAGAGCATCTTCTTTCCATCAATGCCCCTAAAAACATTCTTCAAAGCATTCATAAAGACCAAATCATCAAAATCAAATTTGAAGTAGACACAGAGCCTCCTTTACACTTTCAAACACACAGTGTTTTGAGACTTATTCCTCGACCCTATTCGATTACGGCAATGACCTTACCCTCACTCTTTGCTGGGAAAATGCATGCACTGTTGTGCCGTGCATGGGGTACGCGACCAAAAGGCAGGGATTGGTATGATCTTGTGTGGTATATAGCCCATAAGACACCTTTGGATTTAGAACACTTAAACGCACGCTTGGAGCAAAGTTGCAAATGGTTTGAAGCCCAAAAGCAAATCCTACCTGAACGTTTAACCAAAGAGAGTTTGATAACACTTTTAAATACCCGCATTGAACACCTCGATATCGCAAAAGCTAAAAACGACGTAAGGCCTTTTATTAAAGAGATGGCTGAATTAGAGTTATGGAGTGAAGCCTTTTTTAAACAGATCATTCATGATATTGTACTAGAAGCATAGGCATGCAGAGTATGTCCTCTTCATCCATCGTGTTTATCGATTTAGAGGTTACCAAACATACGCAAACCATTGCTTCTATTGGCGCATACATTGATGAAGAGAATGGATTTGAAGGGCAGTCTTTGCATGAACTGATTCGCTTATGCGTTCAAAAAACTCCCTCATATGTGTGTGGCCATAATTTTATGGATCACGATAAACACTACCTTGAAAACAGTACGTTTAATGCACTCTTACAGCGCCTAAAAATACTTGATACGCTTTACCTCTCCTTGTTATTATTTCCAGATAAAGTCACGCATAAACTTGAAAAACCCTATAAAATAGAAGCACATATTGCCAATTCTCCTTTTGGGGATAGTGTGGCTACCAAGGAGCTTTTGACGCTTCTTGTTGAGCGATTTTACTCTTTAGATGAATCTCTCAAGCAAGCTTTATATTTATTACTGAACACTCATGCAATCTATGCTCCATTTTTTGAATATATCGCGTATCAAAGCAGTGAAATCTCTTTGTATGAGCATTTTAAGTCATTAATTCAGTGTGAAAAAAAAGTGTTTGAGGCGATAACAGCAGAGTACCCTGTTGAATTGGCATTGGTTCTCTCTTACCTTTCAACACAAAAGCGCTATTCACCATCCTACCTTTTACTCCAAAAGTTTCCCAAGTTTGCTTGGGTGATTAAGCAAATAACCTACAATATAGATACCATAGATTTGGATGCTTTTGCGCTAAATGAGTTTGGCATTCCTGGATTTAGGGATTTTGAGAGTCGTGATGCGAATGTGGATCTTTTTGCTCAAGAGAGTCGAATCTCACAAAGAGATATTATTGAAGCAACCATGAGGGATGAATCCATATTGGCCATTTTGCCTACAGGTGGCGGTAAGACTTTCACCTTTCAAATGCCAGCACTGATTAAAGCACACGCCTATAAAAGCTTAACCGTGGTCATTTCTCCCTTGCAAGCACTGATGAAAAACCATGTAGAGAGCTTTACTGAAAAAAACCAGAATTTTAAAATCGCTGCTATCAGCGGATATCTAAGTCCGATAGAGCGGATTAATACCCTTGCAGAAGTGGAAAATGGGATTATTGATATTCTCTATCTTGCCCCTGAAGCATTGCGTTCTAATTCTATTTTTACTGCACTCAAAAGACGCTTGATAGAGCGTTTTGTGATAGACGAAGCCCACTGTTTTTCCTCCTGGGGGCATGACTTTAGGCATGATTATAAATACATCGCTAGGTTTATCCAAGATTTACAAAACGAATCAGCTTTTCAAAGCAGTATTCCCATCTCATGCCTGACCGCCACGGCCAAACAAGAAGTTCTTGATGATATTCAACGCTACTTCCAAAAACACTTAGGCATGACACTTTCGCCTTTTCTAGCCTCTGCCAAACGTACCAATCTTTTTTATCGCGCCATCAAAGTCGATGACCAAAAAGAAAAATATGAAAAACTCGTACAAGAGATTATCGCGTTAGGCAATGTACCAACCATCATCTACATCCCTCAAAATGCACGTGCGTGTAAAGAGCTGTGTGAATCTTTGTTAAAAGAGCCTCGAATCATCGAAATGGGATTAGTCATAGAGCCTTTTTATTCAAAGATTGATGATGAAATTGACTCAGGCAAACGAACAGGTCGCTCAAAAGGAGAAATCCTAGAGGATTTTATTCACGATAAAATCGATATTGTCATCGCTACAACGGCCTTTGGTATGGGGATTGATAAACCCAATATTCAAGCGGTCATCCATTATGAAACTTCCGATAGCCTCGAAGCCTATTTACAAGAATCAGGAAGAGGAGGGCGCTCGGATTCGATTCAAGCGCAGTGTATCATCTTTTTTAGCAATGAAGATTTTGATAAGCTCTTTATGCAGCAAAATCGCACCAAAGTAGAATACGAGGAGATTGTAAAAATCCTCAAAGAGCTCAAGCGTGAAAAAAGGGACCCCGTTGTTTTAACCCTCAAACAGCTTGCTGAAAAGATAGGACAAGATACCGAAGATAGTGCCAAAGATTATGACACGATGATTAAAACAGCACTTTTAGAACTCGAAGAAGCAGATATTATCGAGCGTAAACGAAACTACACAAAAATCTTTGCCACTGCCTTACAAGAATCCAATGGCAACCGCATGGAGCATGTCCACAACGTCCTTGATCCTCACAAAGAAGAGTTACTTGAAATTTATGATGAGATGATACGTGTGATGAGTGCACTCATTGGTCGCAGTAAAGTCGATCCCATTACCACCGATGATTTAGCCGATCAGATAGGCCTTTCTCGTAACCACCTGTACCGTGTCTTACATGAACTCGCCAAAAAAGAGCTGATTACCATGGGTAATGATATCAGTGCAACCATCTCACGCAGTGTGCTTAAAGAGCTCAAAAAGCATTTTGCGATGGAAAATAAAGTGCTTGCCTATTTAGAACAACTACCAGCGTTTCAAAAAGACTTCAATGTAAGAGACATCAATCAAGACAATGATGAGAAAACCAATCATGTAAAAACAGCCAAGAAAATTTTGCAAAGCTTTTCACACCTTGCCACACTCACCAAACAAGAGTTTAAAATCCGTTTTCACAAAGATGTCTGTCGCTTCAGTACACAGAATTTAGTGCTTCTTAAAAAAACCGTAGAAAAGCGCCAATACGTTTGCGAAAAGATGATTGCTCTTTTGTTAGAACCTGTACAAACAACCGGAGCCGAAGAGATAGAATTTTCCTCCGTCAATCTCAAAACCAAATTGGATAGCTTAATGAAAGGCTCATTCTCTCTTGAAACCTTTCACCACTCTTTAGTCTATTTGCATGAGATGCTCAAAGACTTTAAACTGCGTAAAGGCAGACTCATTTACTACCAAGCGCTGCAAATTCATAAACAAGAGCGCTTGAATGAAAACACCCCTTATCAAAAAAGGCGTGATTATAACCAAAGCCTCAAACTCTATTACGACCGAAAAACCGAATCGGTGCATATTCTTATGCTCTTTTTCGAAAAGCTTTTGGAAGAGGGATGGATAAAATGTGAGAAGTTTGTCAATGACTATTTCTCTTTAGAGTATGACAAGTTCAAAAAACTCTATGGCTTGGAAGACAGAGTCATCAAACTCCCATTAACGCCTGCTCGCTATAAAGAGATTATTTCAAATCTCAATACAGAACAAAAAGCCATTCTCGAAGATCACTCTCATCAAGCCATTATGGTTATAGCAGGTCCTGGAAGCGGTAAAACCAAAACCTTGGTGCATAAAATAGCTATAATACCCCAAGAAAAACAAACAATTTTTTAGAAAGTTTTATTCTCTTTGAGTAAAATTTGATTATAAAGAATAGGGGAAATAATGAGTAGAAAAA
>RZYK01000390.1 GCA_009930355.1 Campylobacterota bacterium
AAATCTTTATGAGAGAGTGACCAAACTTTACCATCCTGAAAAAAATCAGCATTAGAATTTCCAATATCACACAATATCATTGTAAACTTTCCAACCTTTTTCTTTAAGAAGCAAAGCTGCCTTAGAGCATAGAGGCGCTTTTAAAAGCAAATGCTTATATTTATAATTATGTTTTACATGTAAAGTGACTGCAGCATCAAGTTTCATAATTTCATCAACATGTTTCGATAAAAATCGACTTTTCTGCTCACATTCAATGATAAGATGATAGAAAGATTTTTGGTCAACACCATTAAAAATAGTAAGTTTTTTACGGCTATGAAGTAACTTTAAATCTATTTCACAAAGAGATGTAAAAATAACTTGCCGACTGCAAATACGTTCTAACATCTCTTTCATGATATTAAAAAACTAAACTTTTTACTTACGATTTAATTTGAAAAAATGATTTTTATAATAAAGGGTGTCTTCAGTTGTAAAGACATTACTTTCAATTTCATCTGGCAATTTATATACGTTGGTTGAAATCAAATCTATATCAGTAGCAATAACATAACCGCCTTTTTCAATCATATAAATAAAATTTCCATAAATGGTTCCCGTAAAAGTTGCAAATGTAAATTTGCGATCTTTAAGAACATTCAAATCAGCATCTGTTAAAATTACTTTTCCATCTTTTGTAAAAACAAAAATACGATTTTTCAGAACAATAACATCTCGTACATCTGCCTCCAAGAAATGGATTGATTTTGGACTAATAGAAACCACTTTACTCTTCGTTGCAGCAACTAAACGATCACCTAAAACTTGAAGGTAAACAATATTGCCAAAGAATTTTTCATTACTGACGACAACATCACGGATAGGTTTCTTGGTCTGCGCATCAACAATAATCAATTTTCCATCTAGCGTTGGGAAAATAATCAAATCTCCTAAAAAATAAGGGGCTGCAATTCTTGAATCAAGGGCATACACATTATCTTGAGAAAGATGCATTAACTCTCTACCATCATCAATATCGATTAAGACGAGTTCATTTGAACCCAAAACAAGTGCTAATAAATTACCTTTTAATGCAGCTGAAGCAACCGAAACATCACACTCTTTTTTAAAAAGTGTTTTTTGATTTGCATCCAAAACAACTAATGCCCCACATTGAGAACTAGCAATATAGCGACCATTGTTTTCACCAAGATATATATATGACTTAGGCAAAATGACACTAGAAAGACCTTGTTTTGTCACTACTTGCCCATTTTCCAAGGTTGCTCCATCTCTGGTTGCATCCACAATGGAAGCTGGCAAAGAGCCATCATAACTTAATTTACCCGAAAGTGATTCTGGCTCAAAGTATTGACGCTTAGTACCACAACCACTGACAACCAATAATAACGTGAAAAGTGAAAAAAGAATTTTTGCGTATCTCATTATTTTAAACCTTGATAGTGTTCTAGATTTTTTG
>RZYK01000391.1 GCA_009930355.1 Campylobacterota bacterium
ATAGTTTTCATCTTTTGTGCGAAATTAATAACTATTCATGAAACACGGCAAAAAAGTTTCCCATGATTTATAAACAGGAAAGCCTATTGGGGTAACAATAGTGAGGTTGTTTTGTTGCAGAAAAATAACACCTTAGAAATATACTACCAATAAAAGTCATTAACCATTTCAGAACATCAAAGGGTTAGAAGGCCAGTGCATATCAAAAAACTATAACTTATCGAATAAAAAAGATACAAATAAAAAATTATTCTACTAATTTAATTTCATAATTAAGAATAATTAATGAATTAAAATAAATTACTGAACGAAAAAGGATGGAAATATTTCGATTAAAATTTACTATGGCGCCATTATAGAAATTTATGTTTCCTGTAGAATGAATAATGAAATCATCAAAATTTATAGCCTGATAGATATGAATTATACTTATGAGGGTGAGTGCGTGAGCTGAGAGAGGTGTTAGGTGCATTAGATTCCCAGAACCAAACCTAACCCCCCAGCCAGCAGTGCATAGATCATATTAATTATTTTTACCGCAAAAAAGCTCTTTTTTGATTCGGCCAGCATGGGTAACATTCCATGCCCATCCTGCGAAATCGAACTGGCTAAAAGAATACTGAACGGGACAGTACCTGCTGCGAAGAGTGTTACAAAAACCAAATGAGGGCCTGATTCCGGGATAAATCCGACTAAAACAGCAATGACTAACACGACCCACATATTATTTGAAACCCAGTCGTCTACATCAATATACAGCGTCAAAAAGTGCATGAGCAATAAAATACCGAATACCCATAAAAAGATACGTGGAAGATGAACTTTCACGATATGATCCCATATATGTTGTTTAAGAAAATGATCCGGTACGGTTACCACAATAAACAGAGCAAAAACAAAGGTAAGCATCAGGGTTACCTTAATCCATAGTTCTGCATTCCCTGAAAACACGCCTGTAGCTAAACCAATTATCAGCGCAAGTATGCTAATAGCCACAGATAATCGATGAAGCGAAGGATGAAATAAATTAGTCCAAAATGTATCTTTTTGAAAGCATTTACAGTATTCCTCGTCGTGCAAAATTAAATTATGCTCTGAAATATTATCAAGAATGCGTTTGGGATGATAAAATTTATCGGTTAAGTAACCCGCTAAAATTCCCACAACAAAAAGGAGTGCAGTTAATATTGCCGCTTGTTTCGGGAACATGGCGAACATTACAAAGGCCTCATCTCCACTGGTGGCAATCATGGTAGTAACAACGGCACCAAAGGAAACCAATTGATGCGAAAACAGAGCAACAATTGTAAATGCACCCAGGCAACCCGGTAAAGCCCCCAGTAACCCGGCAATTATTAACTGTTTCCATTTTTTCGCCAAGAGATGTTTTTGCCAAACGCCTTTTGACTGAACATTAATATATTCAATCATTACCATCATGATAAACACAAAACCGGAG
>RZYK01000392.1 GCA_009930355.1 Campylobacterota bacterium
ATAGTTTTCATCTTTTGTGCGAAATTAATAACTATTCATGAAACACGGCAAAAAAGTTTCCCATGATTTATAAACAGGAAAGCCTATTGGGGTAACAATGGTAAGGTTGTTTTGTTGCAGAAAAGTAACACGCCCTGGAAATATGGAACCCATAAAAGGCATTAACCATTTCAGAACAACAAAGGGTTAGAATGCCAGTGCATATCAAAAACTATAGTTTATCAAATAAAAAAATGCAAATAAAAAAATATTCTAGTAATTTAACTTCAGAATTCATAATAATTGGCGAATTAAAATGAATTACTAAACGAGAAAGGATGGAAATATTTCGATTCACGGTTACTGTGGCGCCATTATAAAAATTCATGTTTCCTGTAGGATAAATAATCAAATCATCAAGATTTAAAGCATGACAGCTATGAATTGTACCGTTAACGGTGAGTGCGTGACTGAGAGAGGTGTTAGGTGCATTAGACTCCCAGAATCAAACCTAAACCCCCAGCCAGCAGTGCATAGATCATATTGATTATTTTTACCGCAAAAAAGCTCTTTTTTGATTCGGCCAGCATGGGCAACATTCCATGCCCATCCTGCGAAATCGAACTGGCTAAAAGAATACTGAACGGGACAGTACCGGCTGCAAAGAGTGTTACAAAAACCAAATGAGGACCTGATTCCGGAATAAATCCGATAAAAACAGCAATGAATAACACGACCCACATATTATTTGAAACCCAGTCGTCTACATCAATATACAGCGTCAAAAAGTGCATGAGCAATAAAATCCCGAATACCCATAAAAAGATACGGGGAAGATGAACTTTCACGATATGATCCCATAGATGTTGTTTAAGAAAATGATCCGGCACGGTTACCACAATAAACAGAGCAAAAACAAAGGTAAGCATCAGGGTCACCTTAATCCATAGTTCTGCATTCCCTGAAAACACGCCTGTAGCTAAACCAATTATCAGAGCAAGTATGCTAATCGCCACGGATAATCGATGAAGCGAAGGATGAAATAAATTAGTCCAAAATATATCTTTTTGAAAGCATTTACAGGATTCCTCGTCGTGCAAAATTAAATTATGCCCTGAAATATTATCAAGAATGCGTTTTGGATGATAAAATTTATCGGTTAGGTAACCCGCTAAAATTCCCACAACAAAAAGGAGTGCAGTTAATATTGCCGCTTGTTTCGGGAACATGGCGAACATTACAAAAGCCTCATCTCCACTGGTGGCAATCATGGTAGTAACAACGGCACCAAACGAAACCAATTGATGCGAAAACAGAGCCACAATTGTAAATGCACCCAGGCAACCCGGTAAAGTTCCCAGTAACCCGGCAATTAATAATTGTTTCCATTTTTTCGCCAAGAGATGTTTTTGCCAAACGCCTTTTGACTGAACATTAATATATTCAATCATTACCATCATGATAAACACAAAACCGGAG
>RZYK01000393.1 GCA_009930355.1 Campylobacterota bacterium
TTTATCAGATGAAAGAAGGCACAATAAGCGCTACAAATATACACTCGTTTATACAGCAAGTAGGAAAAAATAAATGAAAAAAAGTGTTCTATGGTGTTTCGTATTGGGGAGTATGCTTTATGCTGCACAAGTAGAAATTATTGCCGATAAATTTTTTGCCGATGAGAAGAAAAAAATTAGTATTTTTGAGGGTAATGTTAAGGTTACTAAAGAGAGCGATAAAATTACAGCCAATAAAATCACGGTTGAATTCGATGATAATAAACAGCCCACACGTTATATCGCAACAGGCAATGCCAAAGCAAACTTGATCATGAATCAAAAGAAGTATTATGGTGAAGCGGAAAAGATGACGTATGAACCTAATAAAAGTCTTTATATTTTAGAAAAAAAAGCTTTTTTGCATGAACTTGATACCGATAAAAAAGTGTATGGTGATTTTGTACGTGTGAATCAACTAAGCGGTCATTATGAAGTAGATGGAAAGGGCAGTGCGCCTGTGAAGTTTATCTTTAAAGTTGAGGATAAAAAAGAGTGATTAAGGTTAAAGATGCCTTTTTTGTCAAATCAGCTTCATCGCTCGAAGAAACAACTCCAGAGGGAGTCAGTGAAGTTGCTTTTATTGGTCGTAGTAATGTAGGTAAAAGCTCTATTATTAATGCGCTTACGAACAAAAAAGGGCTGGCCAAAAGTTCCTCTACGCCTGGTAAAACACGCTTAATTAACTTTTTTCATGTTGCGCTTGCAAATGAAGATAAAACGTTCAATATACAGTTTGTAGATCTCCCTGGTTTTGGTTATGCAAGAGTCTCGCATAGTATGAAGGAAGAGTGGCAAAAAAACTTAACACGTTATATTGAAAAACGTATTTCGATTCGAGTGTTTGTTCATTTGATTGATTCGAGGCACCCTTTTTTAGAAAGTGATCAAGAGGTATATGCTTACTTGGAAAAATTGGTACGACCTGATCAGAAAATTTTACGAATTTTTACGAAATCTGATAAATTAAAACAGAGTGATGTCAGTGTGATTAAAAAACATTATCCGAATGCTCTTTTAGTTTCAAGTAGTAATAAAAAAGGGATTGATAAGGCATTAAATGCCATTTTTGAAACGTTATTTGGAGTTGAGAATGATTGAGTATACCAAAGCAAAATTAAGTGATATTGCTTTAATGCAAGGTGTTGTAAAACCTGAAGTAGAAAAAGGGATTATTCTTTTTCGAAGTGCTGATGAAATGGCAACCAATATTCGCTCGTATATTCTTGCGAAAAATGAGCAAGATATTATTGGCTTTGGAGCTTTACATTTTCATGCGGATAATTTAGCTGAGATTCGAAGTCTTGTCGTCAAAGAAGATTTTCGAGGTCAAGGTGTTGGTAAAGGTATTATTCAAAATCTTCTTAAAGAAGGTAAAGAAATGGGGCTGAATGAAGTGTTTACATTGACGTATCAA
>RZYK01000394.1 GCA_009930355.1 Campylobacterota bacterium
CCCTACGCGAGAACTCGCCGCACAAGTGGGTGAGAGTGTGAAAACCTATGGGAAGTATTTGCCCTTTAAAAGTGCGGTTATTTTTGGAGGGGTAGGCATACATCCACAAATTCAAACGCTCAAAAATGGGGTCGATATTTTGGTGGCAACCCCTGGGCGTTTGCTCGACCACGTCTCACAAGGAACGATTAATCTCAAAGAAATTGATACCTTTGTGCTTGATGAAGCCGATAGAATGCTGGATATGGGATTTGTGAAAGATATTCGCAAAGTCATTGCCCTTCTTCCTTCTAAACGTCAGAACCTTCTCTTCTCCGCCACCTATTCGGATGAGATTAAAAAACTGTGTGAGTCCATTTTGAAAAATCCTGCGGTGGTCGAAGTCGCACGCCGTAACACCTCAAGTGAACTGGTCAATCAACGTGTCATTATCGTTGATTGCAAACGTAAAACTGCCCTTTTAGGCAAACTGATTCAAGAACAAAAATGGGAGCAAGTGCTGGTGTTTACCCGCACCAAACACCATGCCAATAAAGTCTCTGAATACCTCATTAAAATAGGCATTAGCGCTTCAGCGATTCATGGCAATAAAAGCCAAAGCGCTCGCACCAAAGCCTTGGCGGATTTTAAAAATGGGAACATAAAAGTGCTGGTCGCAACCGATATTGCCGCACGAGGACTGGATATTGACCAATTGCCTCATGTGGTGAATTTAGAACTGCCTAACATTGCCGAAGATTACGTACACCGCATTGGACGAACAGGACGGGCTGGTAACAATGGTGAAGCCATTTCATTGGTGTGCGTGGACGAATTTGAGTATTTAAAAGGGATTGAGAGGCTTATTAAACGAACCTTTGAGCGTGAAATCATTGAAGGCTTTGAGCCAGACCCTAGCATTAAAGCTGTGCCCATTCAGCAAGGAAGAGGCGCTAAACCTCAGGGGCAACCTAAACGCCGTGATAACGCCCCTCGTGAATACGTTGAAAAAAGAAGAGAAAAAAATCGATGACCATCTTCGTTGATGCCGATGCCTTTCCCAATGTTCTCAAAGAGATTCTGCTTCGCTTTGTACTAAAGCGAGGCATTCGCACACGCTTTATTGCCAATAAAAAGATTTCCATCCCCGATGTGGCGTTTATTTCCATGGAAATTGCCCCACAAGGCGTGGATGAAGCTGACCACTTAATTGCTTTTACATGTAACGAAAAAGACCTTGTCATTACCGCAGATATTCCCCTAGCCGATAGAATTGTCGCTAAAGGGGCGATTGGCTTAGACCCACGTGGGACGATTTATACGATGGAAAACATCAAAGGCTTACTTGCTATGCGAAACCTGATGCAAGAGCTTCGTGATGGTGGCGAGATAACAGGAGGGCCTAGTGCCATTGGCGAGAAAGAAAAAAGAGCGTTCGCCGATGCCCTCAACGCTCTTTTGCAAAAATA
>RZYK01000395.1 GCA_009930355.1 Campylobacterota bacterium
TTATTGCTGTCCGGTAAAACTCAAAACAGCATAGAAATCCTTCCCGAAGCCCTTTAAAATGGTGCTTCGGGTTTTGTTTTTGAAAAGTAAGGCCTCTCAATCAAAAAGCGATAGTTCAGGTGGAGCTTTTGAGTGTTTTTCGGCCATTACTTCCAGCCATGTTCTTTCCGGGTTTTCCATGAATTCCACGAAGTTGATATAGTACATCAGCGTGAGCCTGACCATTGTTACTATTTGCGAGAAGGCACAGTGTCTTTTAATCCTCCGTGATATAACAGTTAGCAGTAAGTTAGCGATAAGTACCACCCACGTTTGAATTTGTATGGCATTCACGCTGTCTCCATAAAAGAAATGAAGAGGAAAATTCTGTTTGAGCTGTTTATATAGGCTTTCAATGGCCCATCTTAATCTGTAAATCTCGGCTAAATCTTCTACTGTAAAGTCAAAGTTGTTAGTTAGTAGCACCACCGATTTCTTTTTCTTTTCCTCCCAAATTTCCACTCTTCGTGCTTCATGCGTAAGTTCTTTACGGGTAAAACATATTTTTTGATCCTTGAAGACAACAAGACCTTGCGGATTTACATAAGTCACCGATTCTAAGAGTTCATAGGTAAGGCTTTTCTTCATTTTGGTCACATAACACACACCCTCATCGGTGAGACGGCGAAACTGAGCGATGTCGATATAGGCCCGATCAATGGCCAAAGTGGAGTCTTTTGGTAAGTGGACTTCTTTGAGCAAATAATGGTCGTGTTTAGCTGCTGAGGTTAGCTCTACAACCATAGGCACACCCACTACATATTTCATCACCGTATGCACTTTCATTCCACCTTTCTTCTTTCCAGACTTGGGATGCCGTCCCACACCCTTGAGGATATTATCAAAGAGTGTGATTGTGGTGGAATCCATCATATAAAGTAGTTTTTCCCAATCTTTAGGCTCATGTGTCTGCCCCTTATAGCTCTTGGGTGGGCGGCTGTCCGCTAAAAATAGAGCATATTTCTCTAGTAATGCTGCATACACTCTAGCAAAGAACTCCTGAGGGCGTCTGATATTGGCTTCGGCCAGCGTACTACGCCGAACCATATAATCTAACCCCAAATGCTGAAGTTTGTGTGCTTCAGCTTTCATGCCAATCTCCAGTTCCCGCAGGGAATCAAAATGTTTAAGTACACCGAAGAGCATTACAACAAGATGTTTGTAACCATCAAAACGCTTAACATAAGACTCACTACCTGGCGTATGAAGGCTTATTTCTTCGATTTCTGCTCTATTGAGCAAATTTATCACTTGACTATAAACCGGCTGTCCGGTAAAATTGCTACTTTTGACCATATAATTCCTTTATTGATATAGTAATCGCAAAGGAAGTTAAAAGGGCTGAAATTCAAGCGAGAATTTCAGCCCTAATTCTTGGGGGAAATAAAAGTTTTACCGGACAGCAATA
>RZYK01000396.1 GCA_009930355.1 Campylobacterota bacterium
CGAAATCCCTCTTTAAATGGGCGGTGTGCTAAGTCTTTGCTCTCCGTGACATCTACAGCGTCTATATCAAAACGAAACGCTATGCAAGGTCCCTCACGTCCAGTATCGAGTTCGGCAATAACGCCCGTAAGACCATCTTCCATCACATCCAAAAGAGTATACTCTTCGGGAGAGAGAAGTTCTTTAGCCCGAAGCAGTGCTTCTTCCAGTGCCTCTTTGGAGCCTACGCCTTGTCTAGCCTCTGGCACCATAATCTCACGCCCCATTTTGAGCGTATAGCCGTAGGTTTTCAGTTTTTCAATAATTTTAGCGGTTGTAAAAAAGGTAAACCAGCCTGTTTCAGGATGTTGGTGAAAAAATCGACGTGTTTCTATGAGTTCTTTTTCTAAACTTTTTGCTCTTTGTGCAATGCTATCCATTTTTTATCCTTCGTTTGCTAAGGTAATGAGGGTTTTAGTTATCACTTTGGTAGCGCAAATAACATCATCCATATTCACTTCTTCAGCGATATTGTGGCTAATGCCCTCTTTGCACGGTACAAATACCATGCCTGTGTGCGTGGCAACATAAGGCATATGCATCGCATCGTGTCCTGCGCCGCTTGGAAGCTCTAGGGTTGGAATGTTAATCCTATGCGCTTCACGTTTAAGCGTCTCTATGATTTTTTTATCAAGACTGACAGGCGTGTCGTGGGTGAGCTCTTTGAGGGTATAGATGAGTCCTCTTTTTTGAGCAATCTCTTCAATGCTTTTTTCAATCAGTAAAGCCGCTTTTTCAAGATTCTCTTGGTCAATATCTCGAATGTCAATACCCATGCGAACACTCCCTGGAATGACATTGAGCACACCAGGGGTTGCGTTGGCAAAACCCACTGTTGCTACGGTAGTCTCCCCCGCTTCTTCTTTGGCAATCTTTTCTACATGTAAAATAATCTCTGCCGCACACGCAAGGGCATCGGAGCGCATATTCATAGGCGTAGCTCCTGAGTGGTCGGCTCTGCCTTGCAGGGTGAGTTCATAGCGAATGGGTGCAGCAATACCTGTAACAATGCCCACAGGAATGCCTTTATTTTCTAAGACAGGCCCTTGTTCGATGTGTAACTCAAGGTAGGCGTAAAAGGTATGGGGTGGGAGTTTTGCACTCTCTATCGTTTCTATCGCACATCCAAATGCTTTGGCTGCCTCATAAAGGCTCACGCCTTCTTTGTCTTTTAGGTTTTCAAGCGCTTCTTTGGAGAGTTTTCCTGCCATAACTTTACTGCCTACCGTTGCCATATTAAAACGGCTGGACTCTTCGCAGGAGAAAATAATCAGCTCCAAAGGGCGTTTATGAGAAATCCCATTTTCTTTGATGGTACGAATCGCCTCAAGACCACACATGACCCCTAGCGTTCCATCGTAAAAGCCACCTAAAGGAACGCTATCTAAGTGAGAGCCAATGGCAA
>RZYK01000397.1 GCA_009930355.1 Campylobacterota bacterium
GAGAGAGTTTGCGCCTGTTATTTTTGATGCGACCCATTCGGTGCAGATGCCTGGTACTGAGGGTGGAAAAAGTGGTGGAAAACGTGAGTTTGTACGTCCCCTTTCACGTTCAGCTGCTGCGGTGGGGGTGGATGGCTTTTTCTTTGAGACCCATTTTAATCCATGCGAGGCGTTGTGTGATGGGCCTAATATGCTTGATTTAGGAGATTTGGACTTAGCCATTAAAGATATTCAAGCGATTCAAAACGCCTTAAAGGCATAACGTGCAACTCACTCCTACACGCAATATTCTTCTCAATCAGGGAAGTGTTGAAGAAAAAAGATCAGAAATTAGGGACTATTTTTTAAAAACATACTCGCTTTATGAGAAGCTTTTTGAACTCTTAAAAGATGAACAGAGCTATTATCTCACGGCGGATCCTTTGCGTCATCCTTTGGTCTTTTATTTTGGACATACGGCGAGTTTTTTTATCAATAAACTCGTTCTTGCCAAGCTCATAGATAAGCGTATCAACCCCACATTCGAGTCGATTTTTGCCATTGGTGTGGATGAGATGAGTTGGGATGACTTGAACCAATCGCATTACAAATGGCCACGCATTGAAGAGGTGCGTCTTTATCGTGAAGCCGTTAAGGTGAAGGTTTTAGAGCTTATTGATACCTTGCCACTCACACTGCCTATAACGTGGGAGAGTCCATTTTGGGCGATTATGATGGGCATTGAGCACGAGCGGATTCATCTTGAGACCTCTTCGGTATTGATTCGTCAATTGCCGTTAGAGCATGTGGTGCCAAACGACTTTTGGAAAGTTTGCCCGTTTGATACGCCTGTGGTGGAAAATTCACTTTTACATGTAACGGGGAAAACCCTTCGTTTGGAGAAGAAAAGAGACGATGCGCTTTATGGTTGGGACAACGAATACGGGTTACATGTAAAAGAGGTCAAGGACTTTAAAGCTTCTAAATATCTGGTTTCAAACGCTGAGTTTTTAGGCTTTATAGAAGAGGGCGGTTATGAAAATGAGCGTTTTTGGAATGAAGAGGGCTGGAAGTGGAAATGCTATAAAAATGCTACTATGCCACTGTTTTGGCGCAAAGATGCGCAAGGGTATCGTTTACGTTTGATGGCAGAAGAGATTGACATGCCATGGAGTTGGCCTGTGGAAATTAACTACCTTGAAGCCAAAGCCTTTTGCAACTGGAAAAGTGCCCAAACTGGCAAACCCATTCGCCTTCCTAGCGAAGAGGAGTGGTATGTTTTAAGGGATTTACATGTAAAGGTGGATGAGCCGTTTTGGGAGAAAGCACCTGCGAATACTAACCTAGAGTATTTTGCCTCTTCTGTGCCTGTGGATACCTTTGCGTTTGGTGATTTTTACGATGTGATTGGCAATGTGTGGCAGTGGAGTGAAACGCCGATTAACGGCTTTGATGGTTTTTGT
>RZYK01000100.1 GCA_009930355.1 Campylobacterota bacterium
GATAGCGATGGTGAAATTGGGTTTAACACCGAAACGCCTCTTTTCTTACACGATGTGGACATTAAAAATCGTGATTACTTTTTAGGCTTTTTCTTGGTTGGGGCTTATCAAGAAGTTTTAGGAATGAAACACAACTTGTTTACCCATCCGACAGAAGCTACTGTCATTATTGATGATGATGGCTTTGAGATACAAAATATGCTTGAGTCTCAAAGTATTAGTGATATTTTAGAAGATCTTGATTATGACATCAGAGAAGTTCAAGAGAATCTTAATGAACGTATTGAAGCCTCAGATATCATTAGTGACAAAGAAAAAAAGTACATTTTAGGTGAGATATATCTCTTCTTGAATGATAATGGTTATTTAAAGACTATTAATAATAACAATGAAGGTATGAGCAATGGGTGATATCTCTTTGTGGGGACAGATAAGAGAAGATTTTTCACAACCTCTTTTACAAGATCCTGCAATTAACTCTAAAGTTGAGCTTTTTTTTAACTATCCAGGTGTTTGGGCACTGGTCAATTACCGTATGGCACACGCTTTACATGTAAAAGGGTTTCGTACCATAGCTCGAATTATTATGGGTATTTCACAGGTTATAACCAATATTGATATTCACCCCGCATGTAAGATTGGACGACGTGTCTTTTTAGATCATGCTTTTGGTGTTGTTATTGGTGAGACAGCCATTGTTGGAGATGATGTACTGATTTATCAAGGCGTTACCTTAGGCGGAGTGAGTTTAGCACGAGGCATGAAACGTCATCCAACCATTGGTAACAAAACAGTGATAGGCTCAGGGGCAAAAGTTTTAGGCGATATTCATATAGGAGAAAACTGCCGTATCGGTTCCAATTCTGTGGTGGTTAAAAGCATTCCTGATGACTCAACGGCTGTTGGAATCCCCGCACGTATTATTGAAAAAGGACGTGATAAAAACCCTATGGCGCACAATAAAATTCCTGATATTAATAAAGAACTTTTTATCTATATGTTTAAACGTATAAAGATTTTAGAAGAAGCTGTTTTACATAGTCATCATGATGCAAAAGTGAAAGATGATGAGCTGGAAACGATCTATAAATGTTACCTTGAATCGGTAAAAGAATAAAATTTTTTTGGAATGAAATAGTTAATTTTTTGCTATAATCTGCACGATATTTTTACAGGGGAAGTCTTCATGCTATCACAAAGAGTTCAAGTTTTATCACCGTCTTTAACGCTAGCTATTACGGCATTAGCAAGAGATCTCAAAGCACAAGGAAAAGATATTTTAAGCTTTTCAGCAGGTGAACCCGATTTTGACACACCACAACGTGTTAAAGACGCTGCTATCGAAGCCATTCAAAATGGTTTTTCAAAATATACGGCTGTTGCAGGTACGCCTGAAGTCTTAAAAGCGATTGCTGGTAAGCTTAAGCGTGAAAATAACCTTGATTATAAACCGTCTCAAATTGTGGTTAATGTAGGTGCAAAGCACTCATTATTCAATATTTTTCAAGCGATTATTGATGAGGGCGATGAAGTCATTATCCCTTCTCCTTATTGGGTCACTTATCCTGAAATTGTTAAATACTCTGGAGGCATACCCGTTTATATTGAAACAGATGATTCTACGAACTTTAAAATTACACCTGCACAACTTAAAGCAGCGATTACACCTAAAACAAAAGTTCTTTTGTTTAATACTCCTTCAAATCCAACGGGTTCAGTTTATTCAAAAGCGGATTTAGAAGCGATTGCGGATGTTTTAAAAGGTACAAATATTTTGGTTGTTTCGGATGAAATGTATGAAAAAATTTTATTTGACAATCTTAAGTTTACTTCTGTTGCTGCTATTAGTGAAGATATGTATAATCGAACCATTACAGTCAATGGTCTCAGTAAATCTGTTGCAATGCCAGGT
The DNA here is from genome assembly GCA_009930355.1 of Campylobacterota bacterium. Lineage (GTDB taxonomy): Bacteria > Campylobacterota > Campylobacteria > Campylobacterales > Sulfurospirillaceae > Sulfurospirillum. Next base: position 1,913 of record RZYK01000100.1, read on the forward strand.
TGGCGTTTTGGGTATCTTGCCTGTCCTATTAAAGAGATTGTAGATGCGATTGTAGATCTTCAAGGTCAAAGTACCTCAAATATTAACTCTATTACTCAAAAAGCGGCTATTCCTGCCTTAAATGGGGATGTGGATAATGATATTGAAGCGATGCGTGTTGCATTTGAGAGACGTCGTAACATGGCATACGAACTGTTGAGTAACATCAAAGGATTAAGTGTTGTTAAGCCAGAAGGTGCTTTTTATCTTTATGTCAACACAAAAGCGATTGAAAATGATTCGATGAAATTTTGTTCCAAATTATTAGAAGAAACGGGTGTTGCCGTTGTCCCTGGTCTTGGATTTGGAACAGAGGGTTATTTTAGGCTTTCTTTTGCAACTGATGATGCTACGATTAAAGAAGGTATCTCACGTATTAAGGCTTTTGTAGATACCTACAAATAGCTTTTTAGGGTGTTCCTCTTAGGGCACCCTCTTTTTCAAAACTTCTCACGAAAGTCTGATAGCTTTGCTACAATTTACACACTATTTTTACAGATAAAGGATGTGTATGAATAAATATGTCATCACACTTGCAAATACATGTTTAGGGTGCAAAAAACCTGCATGCCAAAAAGGGTGTCCTGTTCAAACCCCAATTCCTGATATGATTCGCCTCTTTTTAGCAGGTGATATTAAAAAAGCAGGACAAATACTGTTTGAAAATAATCCACTCTCTGTCATTTGCTCTCTGGTCTGTCCTCATGAAAAACATTGTGAAGGACATTGTATTTTAAATAAAAAAGGTACAGCCGTCAGTGTTGGAAGTATTGAAAATTATATTTCTGACCTTTACATTAATGATAAACAATTTGAAAGGCCTATTCGCAATGGTCATAAAGTCGCTATTATTGGTAGTGGTCCAGCAGGTATTGCCTTAGCGTTTATTTTAGCTGCCAAAGGTTACGAAATTACGATGTATGATGCTCATGATAAAATCGGGGGTGTGCTTCGTTATGGAATTCCTGATTTTAGACTTAATAAAACAATTTTAGATACGCTTGAAACAAAATTGTCCCAACTTGGAGTTGTTATTCGTCCCAATATTACTATTGGTAAAAATATTACAGTGGGTGATCTTTTCCGTGATGAATTTAAAGCTGTTTTTATAGGAACGGGAGTTTGGGCGCCTAAAAAATTGGGTATAAAAGGTGAAAGTTTAGGTCATGTACATTTTGCGATTGATTATCTTAAAAATCCTTCTGTGCATCATTTAGGTAAAAAAGTAGTCGTTTTAGGTGCAGGAAATGTCGCTATGGACGTTGCAAGAACAGCAGTACGTAATGGGGCACAAGAGGTGATTGTGATGTATCGTAAAGGCATGGAAGATATTCCTGCATCGCATCATGAAGTTGAATGTGCCAAAATTGATGGTGTGAAATTCGATCTTTATAAACAACCCATTGAAATCACAGAGGATGGCGTAAAATATCGCACAACAAACGAAGAGCAAGCAGAAGGTCTTTTGGAGGCAGATTCTATTTTAATAGCCATTAGCCAAACAGCAAAAGATAACATTATTCAAGGGGCTAGAGAAATTGAAGTCGATGGAAAAGGCTTAGTGATTACGGATGAAAGTGGTAGAACGACGATGAATGGTGTCTTTGCCTCTGGAGATGTAGTAACAGGAGCTCGAACAGTAGTTGAAGCAGTTGCTTTTTCTAAACGAGTTGGTATTGCAATTGAGGAGTATATCTCTTCATTGTAATTTAAAAAAGGGTTTTACATGTAAGAATCTTTACATGTAAAACCCTTTTGGATTATTTTGCTTCTGCGTCAAAACGCTCTTTTGCTTCTTTAAGTGCATTGATAAGTTCATCTACATTTTCATAAGGAATATGTGCTTTCCAATCAGGTTCTTGTGCATTATTTTTTAATGAAATACCAATGCTTACGACAGGGAAAGATCCGTTTCCATAGGGTTCTTCTAAGTGTGAAACAGAAATCATACCGTTTTTAGTTCCTGCTAATGAAAATTTAGCCAGTATTGTATTTTTACCACCCATTATTTTGTTTCCTTTTAATTTTTTTTAAAAAATCTAGCAAGTTTAGCGTTGTTTTTTAACCATTCACTTTGTAATGTAAGTGGGAATCCACCGTAAACTTTTCCACCTTCAATGGATTTTGAAACGCCACCACGTGCAGCAATCGTTGCAAAATCACCAATTTCTAAATGTCCAGCAGTAGCACTCTGCCCTCCCATAACCACATTCCGTCCTAATTTGCTTGAACCAGCCAAACCTGCTTGTGCAACAATAATACTGTATGCCCCAATTTCACAGTTATGCCCAATTTGAACAAGGTTGTCTATTTTTGTCCCTTTTTTTATAATGGTTGAGCCAAAAACAGCACGATCAATGGTACTATTTGCCCCAATTTCAACCTCTTCTTCAAGAATGACATTGCCATGATGGTAAATTTTGATATGTTCACCCATTTTGGTATGTGCATAGCCAAAACCATCACTTCCAATAATTGCTCCTGCTTGAATGATGCAATCATTTCCAATGATAGCGTTGTCATAAATAACAACATTGGGATAAATGGTTACATTTTTTCCAATACGTACATGAGCGCCAATAATCACATTGGGCATAATATAACTCCCCTCTTCTACGATACTACCACTACCAATAACTACATTTTGTGCTAGATGTGCTTCTTGAGAGATGGTAGCGGGTATTGAGATTTCAAAAGGCTTATGTGCAAAAAGTTTACTGGCATATGCCATACTTAAGTAAGGATTTTCACTTAAAATGACTTGAGAATTTTTTGGAACAAAACTTTGAAATTCAGGGGTAACAATGATTGCCCCTGCTTTGGTTGTTTTTAAATCTTCTAATAGTTTTTTATCTGAGAAAAAAGAGATATGTGATGGGGTTGCTTCTTTTAGGGGTGCAAAGGAGATGACATCAAAATCATCTCCCTCAAAGCTTAGATGCATAGCGTGTGCTAAAAAACTGAGTTTCATCATTACATATCCAATGCGACAGAGCCACTTCTAACGATGTCTGTGGGATTGTATTTTTTAACCGCTTTTAAAAAGTTATCAATGCGGTCATAATCATCCGCAACCATAACTACTATAAACTCTTCACCACTACTTGCAATCGTTCCATTATAAGCCTTTAGCATGGCATCAAGTCCATTAAAGTCTTCATTAAGAGGAATTTTAACAAGGGCCAATTCTTTTTCAACAAACTGACCAGACTCAATGACCTTGTACGTTGGAATAAGTTTATGTAATTGTTTAACAATTTGTTCTAATACGGGCGCATTCCCTGAAGTCACAATGGTCAAACGGGAGAGATTTGTTTTAGGAATGGGAGCGACTGTAAGAGAGTCAATATTATACCCACGACCCGCAAAAAGACCAGAAATACGTGATAAAACACCATCTTCATTTAGAACAATAACCGATAAAACGCGTCTTATATGTTCCATCGTTTACTCCTTATACTCAAGCATCATGTTATACAATGTTCCACCTGCTGGAACCATTGGTAAAACATTTTCAAAACGATCAACGTTAACATCAATCATACAAATGGTGTTTGAAGCCACTGCCTCTTCAAGCGCTTTATCAAACTCTTCTTTTGTTTTAACCCTAAAACCTCTTCCTCCAAAACTCTCAACCAATTTAACAAAATCAGGTTGCATGGTCAAATCTGTGGATGAGTAACGTTTATCATAGAAAAAGGTTTGCCATTGACGCACCATGCCTAAGAACTGGTTATTTAAAATAATATTGATGACAGGAATTTGACTCTCAACAGCAGTCATAAGTTCTTGAATGTTCATCAAAATAGAACCGTCGCCTGTAAAGTTAATAACCGTCTTCTCAGGCATAGCTACTTTCGCACCCAACGCTGCTGGAAGTCCATATCCCATCGTTCCTAAACCACCGCTGGTAAGCCATTGCCTTGGATAAGAAAAAGGATAAAACTGTGCTGACCACATTTGGTGTTGTCCAACATCGGTACAAATAAGAGCTTTATCACCCAAAAGCTCACCCACACGCTCAATTGCCCATTGCGGTTTAATTACTTCATTTGAATCTTCATATTTGAGTGGATGAATCTCATTGTAACGATTTAAAAGATCGCGCCATGGTTTGTATCTATCTGCTACAACATGCTCTTTGGCTAAAGGAATCATGCCTTCGATAACATTTTTCAAATCACCTACAATAGGATAATCAATGGGGACAATTTTCCCAATACTACTAGGGTCAATATCAATATGAATAATTTTGGCATGTTTGGCGAATTCGCTGAGCTTTCCTGTAACCCTATCATCAAAACGTGAACCAAAAGCAATCATTAAATCAGCTTCACTCATTGCCATGTTGGCACTGTAGCAGCCGTGCATGCCTAGCATGCCTAGAAGCAGTGGATTTTCGTGACCCATAACACCCCGTGCCATTAAGGTTTCAACGGCTGGAATGCCACAAATTTTAGCAAATTCTCTGACCTCTTCAGCGGCATTTGAATTGATTGCACCACCACCAATGTATAAAACAGGACGTTTTGATGCAACAATGGCTTCAATTGCCTTCTTGATTTGACGAGGATTGCCTTTGTAGGTTGGTTTATACGTTTGCATTTTAATTTCAGATGGATAGGCAAAATGACCAATTTGAGCCGTAACATCTTTGGGAATATCCACATGAACAGGGCCTGGTCTGCCACTACGTGCAATATAAAAGGCTTCCTTTAAAATACGTGGTAAATCTTTAACGTCTTTAACTAAGTAATTATGTTTTACACACGGACGACTAATACCCACTGCATCAATCTCTTGAAACGCATCCGTTCCAATCATACTAATAGGAACTTGTCCGCTAATGACCACCATAGGAATAGAATCCATATATGCCGTAGCTAAACCTGTAATAGCATTGGTAAAGCCAGGGCCACTCGTGACAAAAGCAACGCCTACTTCTCCACTCGCTCTTGCATAGCCATCGGCTGCGTGAATAGCAGCTTGCTCGTGTCTGGTCAAAATATGTTTAAAATGGTTTTGTTTATACACTTCATCATAAACATTCATAATCGCACCACCAGGATAGCCAAAGACGACGCTGACATTCTCCTTACGT
>RZYK01000101.1 GCA_009930355.1 Campylobacterota bacterium
AAGCGCCATAATCTCTTTTTTAAGGGCATCTTCGATTTTGATGCCAAACATGGTTTGAAATTTTTTCTTTGAGAGTTTGCCGTTGAAAAGATCGACCATCAAGCGATAGTACATGCGAGAATTGACATCAAAAGTACGCTCCTTAACCACGGCACTTTTTCTTTGCTCAATACAGTTCGCGTAGGCATCGAGGGCAAATTCATTGTGGTAGAGGGTATTGTTGAGAAAACTAAAAGAACCAGACCCCACACCCACGTACTCTTCATTGTCAATGACATATTCATCAAAAATCGCCTCTTTCTCTTTGGAAAACGACCAGCCATGACGGGAAGGATAAGACTCTTTGAGGGATTCTTTGATGATATTAAAAAACTCATACTCATTGGTGAGGCTAAATTTTCCCAGTGTTTTGGTGACACTGTTTTTAACCATGGATGAGGTCATCAGCGGATAAAAACTGCTCTGTTCAGGCGAGAGTTTGGTGAGCGTTTCAATATCGTATAAAAGATTCTCTCTACTTTGATTAGGAAAATTAAAAATCAAATCGACACTCGTGATAGGCAAAATACCGAGCATCGAGGCAATTTTTCGGTACACCTCTTCGCCTGAGCCAAATTTCTCATAACGCCCTAGCTTTTTCAAAAGGGTGTCATCAAAGGTTTGCACGCCCACAGAGAGGCGATCGACCAACCCATCGAGGCGAAGCACGGTTTTGGGTTGAATGTGATTAGGGTCACTCTCGCACGAGACGTGTTTGATGTCAAAGAGTTTTTTTACCAGTTCAATGGTTTTTATGAGCTCCTCTTCATCAATGAGTGGTGTTCCTCCCCCGATAACAAGGTAGTTAAAACGGTATCCAAGGGCTTTTACATGTAAAATCTCTTCACGCAAATGTTTAAAGTAGTGTGTTGCTGCCTCTTTGGTGTAGTTAAACTTATTAAACGAACAGTAGGGACAAAACATCGTACAAAAAGGAACATGAATGTATAACAAATACTCTTTATCTTCAGGCGGAGGGGGTAAGCTATCGGCTGGTTTTTTTACATGTAAATAGTGTTTGGTGTATTGGTGCATAAAATAGCTGGTTGCATTGGTAATAATCTTAACGTGGTTTTCTCTCATACTCTCTTTCCTCTTTCACTCTCACTGTGAGCATTATAATGCGTTTGTGTGATATTTCGAAGGTGATGAATGTCACAGCTTCTTCACACTAGACTTACGGTACCTCTTTAGTACCATTTTTTAAGAAATTTTTTTAATTTCTCTTTGGCATTATAAAGAGTAAGCGTAATTTTTATGTAAATAAATGGTAACACAGAAAAAAAGGAAAAACGGGGGAATGGGTTTAAAGAAGTTGGAGGTGTACTTTAAACTTTATTACATGTAAAACTCCCTAGAATCTTTAATAGATTAAAGATTGGGTTATAATGAAGCTAGAAAATCTTTACATGTAAAGGAGATGATATGAAAGTGTTAAAGTCTTTTTTTATGGGTTTATTGATGAGTGCATCCATGCTTTTTGGAGCTGATTTTGGCTGGATGTCACAGCTAAATACACGCTATGTGTCCAATCCAACAGGGCTTCATTCGGGACTTAACGAGCGATTTAATGTAGGCGATGCCATCGTTTCAAGTGTGGTAAAAAGTGTGGCAAATCCTGCGGATGCGTATATGGTGTTGAAATTAGCCGAGATGTCCAGGGCTTAGTTCAAGTGCGGTTTTAAAGCGTTATGAAGCGAACAAACATCAAGGTTGGGGCGCTTTGGCGCAAAGTTTGGGGATCAAACCTGGTTCTGCGGAGTTTAAGGCACTCAAAGCGGGACACGATATGGACAGCGTTTCAAAGAAAAATATCAAAAATAAAAAAGAGGGCACTGAAAAGCCTAAAACGAAAAAAGAAGATGTGGATGATTTTATAGAAAAAGGCAAAGGTAAAGGCAAAAATCAATAGCATTTTAAAATTGTGCTAAATCGGTTATAATTGCGAAAAAAACTCAAAGGATTTTTCAATGCAAACCTATGCATGTGGACACATTAACCCCGATTCAGATTCGATTGTATCGGCGATTTCTCTCTCGTATCTCAAGACAAAACTCGGTGAAACCTGCACGCCCGCACGTCAAGGCGAGCTTAGCCCCGAGACAAAATTTATCCTCAGTACCTTTAAACTTGAAGCACCGATGCTCAAAAATGACTTTTCAGGGGACAATCTCTACATTACGGATTATTCAGACCTTGCACAAGCACCACACAATCTAAAAGAGACCAACATTTTAGGCATTATCGACCATCATAAATTGGGCGATATTACCACCACGACACCGCTTGAGTGCTGGATTCGACCAGTGGGGTGTACCAATACGATTGTCAAAGAGATGTTTGACCACTATAAAATCGACATTCCAAAAGATATCGCTGGAGCGATGATGCTTGCGATTTTAAGTGACACCGTACTCTTTAAATCCCCAACATGCACCAAAGCCGATACCAAAGCGGTCAAAGAGTTGGCGCAAATTGCGGGTGTGGAAGATTTTAAAGCACTGGGTATGGAGATGTTTTTAGTCAAATCTGCGGTGAAAGGGGCAACTCCTCGTTCCCTCTTGCTTCGTGATTACAAAGACTTTGAGATGGGTGGCAATAAAATTGGCATCGGTCAGCTTGAAGTGGTTGATTTAAAAGTCTTTGATGAGATGAAAGAGGCCCTTTTTGCCGATATGAAAGCCTATAAAGAAGAGGGCAATCGCCATAGTGTGATGCTTTTATTGACAGACATTATGGTTGAGGGTTCTCAGTTTTTAGTGGTGAGCGATGATGAGAGCAAGATTGAAAATGCGTTTAACACAAAATTGGTAAACCATGAAATGTGGGTCGATAAAATCTTAAGCCGTAAAAAACAGGTGATCCCCGTGATGGAAAAACAGTTTTAAAAGCGCTTTTGTGAAAAAGAGTCTGCTGAAAAAACGCTACCTTCTTCAAAATCCTAAAGAAGCAGTGCGCACTTTTGCCACTGCTTTCCCCTCCTATGAAAGGCTCTTTTTAGGGCTTTACCTTGAAAATGGCTCCCACGCTATCAACCCTTTGGGTGTTCTAAGCGTTCGATTTGAAAATTCGCAAGAGCTCTCTTTGTTTGAGCGTGTGTGTCAAGCCTCTATTCTTAAAGAGGTAAGTGAAGATAGGCGCTATAAAAACCGTTTTCTCGCTTTGTTTGGTTTGCCAGAACGGTATGACTTTTCGCTTGAAGAGGTCTTCAAACGGTGTGATGCGCTTACCATGCACCCTTTTCAATGTGCTTTACGAGGCGGCATGAGCAGTCAAAAAGTCTTAAAAGTGTTGCTCTATCAGCAGATGAAATCCTTAGAAAATGCCATTTTAGCACTTTTAGACGATGAGGCAAAAGCACCTAAACGCTTAAGTCTGTGTGCACATAGGAGCATTGCGCTTTTAAAACTGGGTGCGCCTTTGTTTGATGCTTCTTTGTGTGAGAGTTTGATAGAAAAATTATCGCTTTTTACATGTAAAGAGAGGATTTTTTTATTGCAGTTTGTTCACACCGAGGTGTACGCAACCTTTAAGATGGATATGGATTTTTTTTTAAGAGAGCAAAGCGGGTTTTATCTTTTAGAAAAGAGTGAGATGCCCTTGCTTTTTTTACTGAAAAAAAAGCACAAAAAAGGGAGTGCTTTGGTGGCAAAAAGGCTTAGAAAAGCGCTGATTTAAAATTAAATGTTCATTTGCTACAATGGTGTAGATATAATTATGAGGGATGAGTTTGGAGACCAACGAAAATAAACAGCAAAAAATTGTTCAAATGTTCGATGAAATCGCAGGAACCTACGATACGGCTAACCGTGTTTTAAGTATGGGCATTGACATTCAATGGCGTAAAACCGCTTGCGATGAAACCTTTGCACGCTATCAAAAACCCATTGAGTTGATTGTCGATGTGGCATGTGGTACGGGCGATATGATGGGATACTGGGCGAAACAGGCGAAAAAAGCAGGACGTGCCATAGGAAAAATTTTAGGTGTAGACCCCTCCGTTGGGATGACCGATGTGGGTAAACAAAAATTTCCAGAATTTGAGTTTGTGATTTCTGAGGCGACAGCGCTTCCTTTGGAGAATGAATGTGCGGATATTTTAAGTATCAGTTATGGCATTCGCAATGTGGTCAAACGTCAAGATGCATTTAGCGAGTTTGCCCGTGTGGTAAAAACTGGCGGTTATGTGGTGATTTTAGAGTTTACCAAAGATGAGAAAAAAGGTTTTTTCTTTGCTCTGAAAGATCTCTATTTGAATAAAATTCTTCCTATCTTAGGCGGACTTATCTCTAAAAACAAAGCCGCATACGAGTATCTCCCCAACTCCATTGAAGGTTTTTTAACCTCATCTATGCTTCAAAAAGAGCTGAGTGATGCAGGGTTTGAGACAGAATTTTGCAAAAGTTTCTCCATGGATATTTCAACCCTTGTGATTGCTAAAAAACGTTAATGAGTCAAACCCTTAGCGTCTCGACGCTGAACAACCAAGTCAAATCTTTACTTGAGGCAACCTTTTTACATGTAAGCGTAGAAGGGGAGGTCTCAAGACCCACCTATCATAGTTCAGGACATCTCTATTTTACCCTTAAAGATGCGGATTCTTCCATTTCGTGCGTGATGTTTAAGGGCAATACGAGAAGCCTCAAATTTCAAGTCGAAGAGGGGCTTTCTGTGGTGGTGCATGGCGCCATTTCCGTTTTCTCACCTCGGGGAACGTATCAAATCAACTGTACGTCGATGGAGCCCTCAGGCAGTGGAGCTTTAGCACTGGCGTATGAACAGCTTAAAGCAAAACTCGGAGCTAAAGGGTACTTTGAGGCGGAGCGTAAAAAGCCTCTGCCTCGTTTTGTAAGGCACATCGCTTTGGTCACGTCCAGCACAGGTGCGGCACTGCAAGATATGCTCAGAGTTGCCACCAAACGCTGGCCTTTGGTGAAAATTACCCTGATTGATACGTTGGTGCAAGGAGAGGGTGCGAAGTTTGCCATTGCCTCCAATATCGCTCGTGCGGATGTTTTAGGTGCGGATGTCATCATCGTAGGGCGAGGTGGTGGCAGTGTGGAGGATTTGTGGGCGTTTAACGAGGAGATGGTCGCTGATGCCATCTTTACATGTAAAACCCCTGTGGTCTCTTCCGTGGGGCATGAAATCGACTATGTGATTAGCGATTTTGTCGCTGATATGAGAGCGCCAACCCCTTCGGCTGCGATGGAGATGATCCTGCCTGATAGCGCAGAGATGCTTCAACGCCTTGATACCATGATGGAGCAGTCTCATCTGCTATTTAGACGAATGCTTCATACCAAAGAAGAGCAGTTAGAACAGCTCAAACGTCTCTTTGCCAAACGCTCCATCGATGAAAAGCTCTCCTTGATGAAGAGCGAAGTGACGCTTCTATTGCGTCAATTAAACGATAAAATGCTTCTGCTTCAGCGTGAAAAATCGGCTCACGTTGCACTATTGATAGAGCAACTGAGTTTTCAAACAAGGCAAAATTTGGTGAAAAAAGAGCAACTCTTAAGCTCGTATAGTCTTGCGCTCAATGCAAAAGAGCCAAGCCGTGACCAAAAAGAGTGCTATGCGCAAGTGGTGAAAGAGGGGAAAAAAGTGGCACTTGAAAAGATTGCGGAGGGAGAGACGTTTGAGCTACAAACGCCTCATACGATTTTAACGGCTCAAGCACTGCACCATCGAAAGCTCTAAAAGAGTTGGAGGTATTTTTTCTTCTCTTCCTCGCTTAAAAATGAGGCTTTAAAACCATTTTTTGCCAGTTCTATAAGGTCATGTTTACTCGCTCCCAAATCATGAGCCAATGCCAAATAGTTTTCATTGAGATACCCACCAAAGTAGGCTGGGTCATCGGAATTGACCGTGACTAAAACACCTTGATGGAGAAGTTTTAAAATGTTGTGGTTTTTCATGGCATCCACGGCGCAGAGTTTGACGTTGGAGAGTGGACAAACGGTAAGAGCCAGTTGTTTTTCGATGAGAAAATCGACCAAGGTTGCATCTTCATCGCAACGAATCCCATGGTCAATACGGTTTACATGTAAAAGCTTAATGGCTTCCCAAATGTAGGAGCTATCGCCTTCTTCTCCTGCGTGAGCGACGATTTTATACCCCTCTTGTCGAGCCAGTTTAAAAACCCTCTCAAACTTTGAAGGTGGATGCCCCACCTCACTCGAATCCAACCCTACACCTAAGATATGGTGCTTAAAGGGCAAGGACTCTTTGAGCGTTTCGTTTGCCTCTTTTTCGCTGAGATGACGCAAAAAACACATAATCAAAAAGGAGCTAATGCCCAGTTCTTTTTTTGCTTTTTGAAGCGCTTTGACAATGCCACGCACCACCACACCAAAAGCAATGCCTCGTTTCGTGTGGGTTTGTGGGTCAAAAAAGATTTCTACATGTAAAATGTTTTGCGCTTTGCATTTTTGCAAATACGCCCACGTGAGATCAAAAAAATCAATCTCTTCAATGAGCACACTCGCCCCTGCATAATAGAGGTCTAAGAAAGATTGTAAGGAGTTAAAATTGTACGCCGCACGCACCTCTTGAATGCTTTTATACGGAAGGGCTATCTCATTTTTTTGCGCCAATTTCAACATCAACTCTGGCTCTAACGTTCCTTCAATGTGAAGGTGTAGTTCAGCTTTGGGAAGGTTTTGGATGAAGCGTTTCATACGACCTCTTTTTTTTGAAGTATTATAGCAATTTCACGCCACTTTGTTAAAAACTTACCTTAAAAAATTTTAAGAAATAAAATGTATAATTTTAACGAAACTTATTTCTCAGGGCAGGGTGTGATTCCCTACTGGCGGTAATCTTACTTTTAAGAGAGTCCGCGAGCGCTTTTACATGTAAAGGTAAAAGGTCAGCAGATTTGGTGTAACTCCAAAACCAACGGTTAAAGTCCGGATGAGAGAGAATGTAGTCTATGATTGCCATTGTTTGTGACAAGTTCAG